>JANYGM010000157.1 GCA_025362415.1 bacterium | reverse complement strand
TTGATGTTTTTGTACTTACATTTTAAAGAAGCTACTAAGCAGAAAAATTGGCTTTACCTCAATGTAATGCTGCTTTTATCTTTATATTTTCTTACAGAAGCTGTTTTGTCAGTGCAACAAGGTGTGGCTATTTTTGGTATTTTTCCTTGTCTTTTTCAAATCACCCACAAAGAAGAAAAATAGTTGTAAATTTTCAGTAAAATACAAAAAAGCCTATTCTAAGCAATTAGAATAGGCTTTTTGTATGTATAAATTGCAATACTTTGTATTCATTCACAATTCACAATTTGTATTATTTTACTCTTTTCCAGACTTGACTACGTCCCATCAAAGACATACCAACAAAACCACGAATGTTTAGTGTATTATTATCTGAACCCATCCACGCTTTACATTTATATTCTTTGCCATTTTCTGGGTCTAAAATACGTCCACCAGACCATTCTTTGCCATCTGTTTGCAAACCAATAATGATAATCAAATCTTGTACGGGTTTTCCTTTACGGTCACCGTCACAGTCTTTGCAAAGTGCATTTTTCTTTGCTTCTCTCAAAATTTTGACTACTTGACCAGCATACTTACCGCTTTGTGTTTTGTAGATTTTGACGTGAGATTTTTTCTCTTTTGTTTTTTCATCAGTTGTTTCCCAAGTACCTTCTATTTGAGCAGAGGCTGCAAAAGTGATACAAAACATCAAAACTGCTGAAATTTGCAAGATTTTTTTCATTTTTTGTTGATTTTAAGTTTTTTATTGATTTATGAATAATACAAACATACAAATGAAATATCAATTTATCAAATTTTTATTTCATTTTTCTGTTTTTTTTTATTTTTAATATTTTTCAACTTCAAAAAATATTAAAAAAATACTATCTAGGTGTGCGTGTGCGCCCTTCTCCACTTCTTGGTGTACTTGTACCACGTTGTTGCCCAGAACTTGAAGGAGTATGTTTGTAGGTACTTCTTCCAGAATTAGTAGAAGTGTTATTATTGTTACTTCCAGAATTATTTTCTTTACGAGAAGTATTTACATTTGTGTTAGAACCCGTATTATTGTAGATAGTTGAGCGGTTTCTTCCTTCCTGCACACGTATTTTTTCTTTCACTTCTGCATTATAAATGGTACTTCCACTTGTGCCAGCATCATTTCCACCTTGTCCACCAGTTACATTGCCAGTTACGTTAGTTGTACTTGGCGTTACAGGTATAACTGCTCCACCGTTGCGTGTGTTATCTTTTGGCGTATTAAGTTGTTGCTTAGGAATGCGTGGATAATAGTAATACACTCCATTATTATAGTAACCATTTGCACCATTGTTATTATAACCGTTGGTATTGTTATATGTACCAGTATTCACACCATTAGGATTAGCCGTAGAAGTCCACGTACCTTTTGGATTGCTTGTGCCATTATTGCCATTTCCCCAATTATTATTACTTTCATTATAGACAGGAGGCGGATTTTGTCTTGGAATAAAGACAGGTGCAGGTCTTGGAATATACACAGGCGGTGGCACATATATGACCGTTGGAGGTGTGTATATGGTAGGCGTATAAGGCACATCATTTGTAACAGGAGCTTCTTGATACTGCATATAATCATCATCATCATTTCTTACAGTAATGTAAGCATCACATTCTGTTGGTCTTATGGTGGCATAAACGTCATCTTGTTCACCATTTTTGTACCAATTTCGTGAGCAACAACCACTAAAAGCAACGCCCATTGTAACCAAAAGAAGGCTTGCAAATGTAGTGCGCAAAGACTTAGTAAAAAAGTTAGTTTTCATAAAAATTATATTTTAAATTATGTTTCTGATAAATATCCTAACGGATTATTTTAATGATATTTGTCTAACAATTTATGTGCCAGTTTTATAGGTAGGAGGTTTCTTTAGGTACGAAATTTGAAGTACGAGGTACGAAATTTTCAAATTAGTTTATTGAAATTGTATTGTTTTGTGTGTCAATACAAAATTTTGTACCTTCTAAAAAATCTAATCCTAATAAACCATTATAATCTGAAAATATGCCGTGAGCTAAGAAATCATACACTTGAATTTGAAAACCTGCTTTAAATAATCCAAGAGACGCAAAATTACCTATTTCAAATATTTCTGTTTCTATAATTCCATTAGCAGTTTCAATTTCTACAGTTCCAATATTATCTTTTAAATCATATCCCAACAAATACAAAGCATTACTATCAATAGTTGTATGTGTTGCACCCGTATCTAAAACCATTTTCAAGTCATATTTCTTATCTATTTCAATATTTATGATGATAAGCCCACTTTCAATATCTCTTTTAAATGGATATATCATTGTTTAATACGGTTAAAAATCCCTGTTATTTTTCTTGTTTTACTAAAATTCCCTGTAAAAATCAAGGTTATTTTATCAAAATCAACCGTTTTACTTCTACCAATGTAGCAAACTTCTTTTTTATCTTTACTATGGTAAATAGGAATACCTGAAACCACATCAATTTGACTATTATCCATTTCTGGGTTACCCAAAAGCACCCATTCGTCAGGATAAAGTGCCTTAATTTCATTGATACCTAATAATTGCTCCATAAAATTATTATATTTACTATTTTTTTGCTAAAAAGTGAATTGTAAACTTAGATAACGACATTGCTAATTTGTTATATTTTTTCGTAATCCTTGATAAATCAAAGGGCTATAAAATAGTTATAGTATCATAAATATCTCGCTCCACTGGAGCGGAATACAAAATACATCTATTTTCCTATAAATATAACGCCCTGCTGGGGCTGAATACAATTTATCAATGTCGTTATCTAACTTTGTATTCATTCACAATTTAAAATTTACAATTCCTTAGCTATCTATTTTTGCATATTTGGCATTTTTCTCAATGAAATCACGTCTAGGAGGCACTTCATCACCCATTAACATAGAAAAAAGATGGTCAGCTTCAACGGCAGACTCTATTGTAACTTGCTTAAAAATACGGTTTTCTGGGTTCATTGTTGTTTCCCAAAGTTGCTCTGGATTCATCTCACCAAGTCCCTTATAACGCTGGATACCAACACTATCTTCTTTTCCTTCTCCAATAGCAGCCACAGCACGTTGTCTGTCGTCTTCACTCCAACAATAAGTTTGTTTTTTGCCTTTTTTGACAAGATAAAGAGGCGGTTGTGCAATATAAATGTAGCCTTTTTCTATCAAATCTTTCATATATCTAAAAATAAGTGTCAAAATGAGCGTTCTGATGTGGCTACCATCAACGTCAGCATCTGTCATAATTACAATTTTATGATAACGCAATTTGTCCAAATTAAGGGCTTTTTCGTCTATTTCTCCATCTTCACCTTTTACTCCAAACGTAATTCCAAGCGCAGTAATGATATTTTTTATCTCTTCATTATCATAAATCTTGTATTCTTGTGCTTTCTCCACATTCAAAATCTTACCTTTCAATGGCAAAATAGCCTGAAAAGCCCTATTTCTACCTTGTTTTGCACTTCCACCAGCAGAATCCCCTTCTACAAGATAAATTTCACATATTTTTGGGTCACTTTCAGAACAATCAGAGAGTTTTCCTGGCAAAGAATTTGAGCCTAAAACATTCTTACGTTGCACCATTTCACGAGCTTTTTTAGCAGCATTACGAGCTTGCGCAGCCAAAATAACCTTCTCAACTATCTGACGTGCTATTTTTGGGTTGCGCTCCAAATAATCTGACAAAATCTCACTCACACAACTATCCACAGCTCCACGCACTTCAGAATTACCCAATTTTGCTTTGGTTTGTCCTTCAAATTGTGGTTCTTGCACTTTCACAGAAATAACGGCAGTCAAACCTTCTCTAAAATCATCACCAGTAACGTCTATTTTGAGTTTATCCAACATTCCAGACTTATCAGCATAGTTTTTTAGAGTACGTGTAAGCGCACTACGGAAGCCTGCAATATGCGTTCCGCCCTCGTGTGTGTTGATGTTATTGACGTAAGAAAAAACATTTTCAGAATACGAGGTATTATAGCGCATAGCAACTTGTACAGGCACAATCCCCTTATCATTTTCCATATAAATCACCTCTGGAATGAGTTTTTCACGTGTGGCATCAAGGTATTCTACAAATTCAGAAAGCCCTCCTTCTGATACAAATTCATCATAAAGTGGGTTTCCTTCTTCATTTATTTCACGCAAATCTTTCAACGTAATTTTAATACCTCTATTCAAAAAACAAAGCTCACGCAAACGCCCTACAATGGTTTCGTGCTTGTATTCTAGTGTAGTAAAAATGGTTGGGTCAGGCTTAAAATGAACAGTTGTACCGTGTTTTTCTGTTGTGCCAATTTCACGCACAGGATAAAGCGGATTTCCAATATTGTATTCTTGTTCAAAAATTTTGCCATCACGGTAAACAGTAACGTGCAAATGCGTTGAAAGGGCATTTACGCAAGAAACCCCAACGCCGTGAAGTCCGCCAGACACTTTATAAGTATCTTTATCAAACTTCCCGCCTGCGTGCAAAACCGTCATAACGACTTCTAGGGCAGATTTTTTCTCTTTCGTGTGCATTCCAGTAGGAATACCACGCCCATTGTCTTCCACAGACACAGAATTATCAGGGTGAACCGTTACGTGAACAGTATCACAATGCCCTGCAAGTGCCTCATCTATTGAGTTATCCACCACTTCCCAAATAAGATGATGCAGACCACGCACCCCCACATCTCCTATATACATTGAAGGTCTTTTGCGGACAGCTTCCAGTCCTTCTAAGACTTGGATATTATCTGCTGAATAATCCTCATTTAAGGCAGGAATAGCAATTTTTTCTATATTTTCGCTCATTTTGAAATGATTATACTGAAATGTTTGGGTGAGAATAATTTTCAATTAAGACTTATTAAAAAATCATTAAAAATTATCTATAAATATTACGTAAATATACTAAAAAAATAAGCAAAAAACAAGTAAATTCAATATTTTTTAAACATTTTTTGATTGTTTTTTGGTTGTTTTTTTGGAAAAGATTTAAGTTTTTTTTGCGTAATTTTTTAGTAGAAAGTGTATATTAGTTTGTTTTTTATATTTAGGAAGAATTACTCAAATATCAGTAGAAAATAGAACATAAAATATAAATCTTTTTTGTGTTTTTGGTACTGATTTTGTAAGTTTGATTTTTAATTCAAAAATATCATAAAAATAAAATTTTAATAAATAATTTTAAAAATGAAAAATAAATACTTTATCTTATATATCCTATTCAGTACATTATTTTCTCTGAATTTTTCTACTAAAATCTTTGCGCAAAACTTCAAAAACGCATCAGAATACAACAATTTTATCATTTTGCAACAAGCAAAAATAGTACAGAAAAGTATGCAATACGTGTCTTTTTCTGTGCATAGTGAAGACCCAAATAAAGTTGAAAAAAAGCGTGCAGAAGTCATCAAACAAATTGATGAAGCACTTGCCAATGTCAAGAAAATGCCTGATTTTAATGGTGATAAACGCCTTAGAGATGAAACAGTTGATGTTTTTATGCTTTCTCGTAACACCTACAACGTGGACTTTAAAGATGCTAATTCTCTTCTTGCAAAAAGAAATGACTCTTATGAAAATCTACAAAAATACTATCAGGCACAAGACAAAGCAGAAAATAAGATAAATAGTGCTATGGAAGATATGAAAAAAGCACAAATACGTTTTGCAGAGCGTAATAAAATGCAAATAATGACTTCTGAAAAAAAAGATAGCCCTTTTGACGTGATTGGACGTATAAATACCTATACTCGTCAGATAGAACTTGCTATTTTCAAGCCAAAAAAGAACAATGATATTTTTATGAAAGCTATTGGAGAAAAAAAAGCAACAGAAAATCAGCGCAAAAACATCATTACAGAGGCAGAAACGGCACTTACTACCCTAAAACTAATGCCAGATTTCAACAAAGATGCTAATTATAGAGATAAAGCTATTGAAATGGTTACTTTTTATAGAGATTTTGCCACAAAAGAAGGCGCAACTATGCTAGAAGTTTCCAATAAGAAAGAGATAAATAAGTATGATGTGGACAGTTTTAATGCCGCTATCAAACTCTACAACGAAAAATCTAACAAAATCATCAACGAATATAATGCTGCAAGCGCAAAAATTGCTAAAGATAATATTCCAAATGTAAGTGAGTAATTTTTTTGAATTGTGAATTTTAAATTGTGAATTAGCAGTTGCTAGTATGAATGAATACAAAAATGTAGGGGCTGGGCTTGCCCCTGCCCAATATGCGAAAGCCACTTGCGAAAGCCATTTGCGAAAGCAAAACGACAAAAAATGTAGGGGCTGGGCTTGCCCCTGCCCAACATGCGAAAGCAACACGACAAAAAAATATTCCAATATTTTTAGCATTTTTTTATTGATTTCTTTGCTGATTTCTACTGAAAACCTTGCCCAAAATGCTCCAAAATACAGCAACGAATTTCTGAATATTGGTGTTGGTGGGCGTGCTTTGGCTATGGGTGGCGTACAAACAGCTGCCTCAAATGATGTTACAGCGGCTTATTGGAATCCTGCGGGACTTTTAAGCATCAAAGAAAAATATCAATTTGGTGCAATGCACGCAGAATATTTTGCAGGAATTGCACAATATGATTATCTTGGTTTTACTACAAAAGTGGATTCTTTGAGTAGTATTGCCGTTTCTGCCTTGCGTTTTGGTGTTGATGATATTCCTGATACTCGTTTCTTGTTTGATGTTTCAGGCAATCAAAACGACCCAAAATATCTTTACAATGCAAATGGTGCAATAAATTACAATAACATACGCTTTTTTTCTTCTGCGGATTATGCGTTTTTGCTTACGTATGCACGCAAACACGGACTTATCAAAGGGCTTAGTTGGGGAACAAATTTCAAGATAATTTATAGGCAAGCAGGAGAATTTGCTAATGCTTGGGGTTTTGGACTAGATTTATCTGCAAAATATGAGAGAAATGGTTGGCAATTTGGCGCAATGGCAAAA
>JANYGM010000116.1 GCA_025362415.1 bacterium | reverse complement strand
CCCTACAAAATACAACCTAAACAGTTACAAAACATCAACTAAATTCCAAATGTAACCCAATTGATTATCTTTCGTATTATGCTAAGGTTATAAAAACGAGCAAATACACTAATAATTTCTTTATCTGGTACTGGATTTTGTTCTAAAATATATCCATTGGTAGTGAGAAGTGTTTTATGACTATATTTTTGCGTTTTCGGTGCGTGTGTTCCTGCACCGTCATTTCCAATATTATGAATTTTTGTTTTGATAGGATATAAACAATAACCATTATGTTTAAAATGCGTATAACCCCAACGGATAGCCCAAGAATTATTGATTTTTTTTTGTTGTTTAAGTAGCATTATAGTCATATCATTGCCGCCTAAGTGGAGTTTTTTTTGCGCTTGTTTATCTTTTATAAATTCTTTAAAATCAAGGACTTGCCAATCATTTTTTTGCCATTTAGGTAGCCAAGTTGCCCAACCCCACGAGCAAGCACGAGGGCAAAGGTAAGTGCTTTTTTCTAAGAAATGTTTAGGAATATCAATAGGCGGATTATAACCAGAAATAGAAAATATTTTTTCATTATTTTCATAAAGCAACAAAGCATCATTCATATATTGCAAAAAATCAGGAGAAGAAACCAAATCATCTTCCAAAAAAATAGCTTTTTGGTACTTTTCCAACACTTCTGTTGCACCTTCTATAATAGATTTGGCAAGCCCAAAATGAGTTTCTCTAAAAATAATGTCAACGCTCAAAAAATCTGTAGATTTTTTGAGCGTTTGCAAATATGCCTTGATAAGTACCGTTTTTTGCTTGTCAGCATTGGTTTTTTTTGCATTTTTTACGATGTCTTTTGCACCGTCAGCATAAATAATAAGAGGTGTTTTGGTGGCTAATGTATTTTGTCTCAAGGCGTTAATAGTCTGCTCCAAATGCCATAAACGGTTGTAACAAAAGACCACCACAGGGATATTACTAAACATAAAAAACGAGTTCTATTTGTCTGCCATCTTCCAAAAAATGCACTTCATCAGCCAAATGACGCATCAAAAAAACGCCTCTTCCGCCTACTTTTTCAATATTTTCGTGGTTGGTTGGGTCGGGCAAAGAATGATAATCAAAGCCTTTTCCTTCATCTTTTACAGAAAACTTAACGTAGTTATCACCAAAAGAAAGTTTTAGCTCCACATTTTTCTGTGAATTAGACTTATTTCCGTGTATAATGGCATTATTGACACATTCTATCACAGAAATAATAATATTGCCATAAATATCCTCACTAATATGATACTGTTCTTTTACGTTATCAATAAAACTCTCTATAATACGCAAATTTTCTGGCAAAGAAGGTATTTGAAGCGTGATAACGTCTATGTTTTTTTGTGTTTCTATAATATTTTTCATAATTGAGCAATGCAATTGGAGGCATCAAATTTATTGCGCTAGTTTTTAATTACTAAATTTTTTAAATGTATTTTTTCTACATTTCTTACGTGAAAGGTAACAATTTTGTTCACACTAAGATAAAAAAATACAAAAATATTTTACAAACTTACAAAATTCCCACATAAATTTACTTTTTTTCTATTTATTTTAAAGTTTATTTTTATTTTTATTTGAAAACTTAAATTAGAATACTATATTTACGCACTCTTTAAAAGACAAATTTAGAGATAAGTTTTAGCGTTCACAATTTTTTTTCACTTAAAAATAAAACAAATATGTTTGACAACATCAAGGAAATCCAAGACGGAAAAATCAAAGAAGCCGTTATCAGCGCACTTTCTGGCGCACCTATTTCTAACCTAGAAGTGCTTGTAGCTGATGCTGAAGTGACAGTTAGAGGTGATGTATCTTCTGCAAGTGATAAAGCAGTTGTGCTTGACAGAGTGCAAGGCGTGGAAGGAATTAGTAAAATTATTGCTGGTATCAATGTAGAAGAAGAAGTAAAGGCACATAGCGGCGAAACTTACACCGTAAAACCAGGTGATTCTATGTGGGCTATTGCACAACAATATTTGGGAAATGGCAACGACTGGATGAAAATCTATGAAGAAAACAAATCACTTATTGGCGCACAGCCAGACCTTATCCACCCTGGATATGTGCTTAAAATACCTGCAAAAGCATAGTTTTAGCATCATTCTGGCAATAGACTGACTGCACTAACGCCAAAGGGAATAATACAAACAAATATCTTTGTATTATTCCCCTTTTGGGGGTTAGGGGGCTATTATGGCTATTTTTTCACTGCTAATTGTCCGCAAGCTGCATCAATATCTTTGCCCCTGCTACGCCTAACATTTACATTTAAACCTTTGTTTTCCAGATAGTTAGCAAATTTCTCTAATGTATCAGCATCAGTATTGACAAAATCAGCATCAGAAATGGGATTATATTCTATTATATTGATGTTACAAGGCATTTTTTTTGCAAAACGGTACAATTCTTCAGCATCTTTTTGCGTATCATTAAAATTATAAAAAACAATGTATTCAAAAGTAATCCTGTTTTTTGTTTTTTCATAAAAATACAAAAGTGCCTCTGTGAGTGCTTCCAACGAATTACTTTCGTTGATAGGCATTATTTGGTTGCGTTTTTCGTCATTAGCAGCGTGCAAAGAAACCGCTAAATTGAATTTTACGTCATCATCAGCAAGTTTTTTTATCATTTTAGCAATACCAGCCGTAGAAACTGTAATCCGTTTGCTTGCCATTCCTAGCCCTTCTGTAGAAGTAATTTTTTGGATAGCTTCCATTACGTTATTATAATTGAGCAAAGGCTCACCCATTCCCATAAAAACTATGTTAGAAAGCGGTATTTGATAGTTTTCTTCTGCTTGTTTAGCAATACTTACTACTTGGTCGTAAATTTCTGCGGCATCAAGATTACGTTCACGTTTCATATAACCAGTTGCGCAAAACTTGCACGTAAGCGAGCAACCCACCTGCGAGGACACGCAAGCAGTCATACGTGAACTTGTTGGGATAAGTACGCCCTCAATGAGGTGTTTGTCGTGGAGCTGAAAAGCTGATTTTATGGTTCTGTCGGCACTTATTTGTACTTTGTAGGTAGAAATACCATTGATAACAAAATTTTCTTTTAAAATTTCTCTAGTTTTCAGAGAAAGATTGCTCATTACGTCAAAGTTTTGAGCAGATTTTTGCCAAAGCCACTCATAAATTTGTTTTGCCCTAAATTTTTTCTCGCCTTTTTCCAAAAGATTACTTTCTAACTCCAAAAGAGATAGTTTTCTAATATCTATTTTGGTAGCAGTAATGCTTTGTGTGTCTATTTCGCTGATTTCCATTGTATTATTTTTCTAATTTAGCCCCTAAATCCCCAAAGGGGACTTTAAATACACTTTTTTAATTTTCAAATTTAAAACTACTTTGTGCATATCTTGTCAAATGCAAATTTACGCAATTTTTTCTAAAAATATCTAAAAAAATAATCAGCGTTATCATACAAATTTTGTAACTGTTTAGGTTGTATTTTGTAGGGGCTGGGCTTGCCCCCATAGCCGTCAGGTTAAGGTTCTTAAATATCCCTGCACCGTCAGCTAAAGCAGACGGCAAAGGAAATAAAAAAAACAGAAATATTCTTGTGAAGTGCTTTCAAGTCTATTTTTGCCGTCTGCTTTAGCTGACGGTGCAAAAAACTTCAAGTGCCA
>JANYGM010000097.1 GCA_025362415.1 bacterium | reverse complement strand
TATCAATAGAGCAATTTTCAATACACTTGCAGTCAATTTTTTAACACATAATTTTATTGAAACTACGGCATATAGTCAAATAATTTTTGCTCAAAATATCAAAAAATACTTGGACGAAATTAGAAATTAACATTACTGGGGCTGGGGGTGGTTGAATGAACTTTTTGAATTATTTTCATGTCTTGCGTAACATCAGTTAGTGCGTTTTTATTGCTTGATTATCAGAAAAATAACAAAAATTTTCAACTAAAAAATAATTCTCAACTGAAATTTCAAGTCTTCTTGTGTGTTGGTAGGTGTGGCTTCTAATCCAGAACCAACAGATTTTTTATTGATAATATTAGTACGTGCATACCTTGCCCAAATAGTGTATCTTTTGTTAAATTGATATTCTAACAAAATGTAATTTCTTGTCCCTCTGTCTTGCAACGCAGGAATTGAGAAAGCGTATAAAACATTTTTTTCATAAGTATATTGCCTATTATTAAAATCATCAACATCAAAAAGTGCTATGCGAGTGCTTATTTCTAGTTTTCTAAATTTTAAGTTAATGTCTTGAAGTAGTATAAAACCACTTGTTTGTTTGCCTGCAATTTCATAAGAACTAAATTGCGCCCTAGACTTCAAAGAAAGTATTTCTTCTGCCCTATAATCCAAATTAAATACAAAATTAGTACGTATTCTTTCTGTTAAATAATTGATTTGTGTTGTGTTTTCAGGGAAATTTTCCTGTTTAAATTCCTTCCTAAACTGCACAAACATAGAGATTTTGCGAGTAGGAGAGTAGGTTATTTTTCCTAAATATTCGTGTCCGTCAGAGGGCGCATCAACCTTGTAGCGCAACCAAGGAAACAAAAATTTATCATAATAAACGGCAATCACTACTTTTCTTATGGGTGTATATTTCAGCCCCAAATAAATGCCTCTCTCGTTTATATCACGGCTATTTTCATTTAGACTTGAGCCATAAAAACTATGATAATCTTTGTCAAATCCTCTAAAAAGCATTGCTGCTTCCATTTTTGGCGTAAGACTTGCCAAAAAACCTGCATTGTAGCCAATTCCACCACTTTTTGAGCGGACAACTTCACCAAAAAAATTAAAATTTTGCCAACTATGATTAGCATTCATTCCAATATTATAGTTTTCTTTTCCGTTAAATTCAAACTGATTATAACCGCTAGGAGTACGCAAAATAGGTGCATCTAGCGTAGTATGCACAAAATTAAGCCCAATTTGAGTGCGTTGGTCTGCGGTAGTAAAACCCAAATTTGTGCCTAAAACACGTTCTCCAATGGATTTTCTAGCATTTAGTTCTGTTGTGGTGCGGTGCAAACCACTTAGTTGAAAGGAACTGACAAAATTTTCGTCTGTGTTGATGTCTGTCGTATCTAGTTGCGTTTGCACATTTCCATCTCTAAAATTACGAGAGAAAAAAGCTGTGATATCTAATTCTCCTTGTTTATTTTTGAGAAGATTATAAGTGAAACCTGCCCCCCTAAAAAAGTTAGACTCCAACACTGATGTATAAGGTTTTAGCCCTATATTTGCTCTGCGTATTGTATTGATTGTTTCTCCACCTTTTCCCACGTTAAAACCTGCTGCAAACATCAAACTTTGCCCAATTTGCAACTGAAAATCTCCCAATGCAATGGCTTTAAACCTGCCTTTATTTTGGAAAAAAGCGTGATAAGAATAAAAATCCATACCATATTGTCTTTTTGCAGGATTCCAAACAACTTGCTCACCAGCATCTTTTTCTGAAGTAAATCCTATGCTAAAATCCCTTGCTTTACTGATACGAAAACGCCCGTAAATCTGTTGTGGACTTCCAACATAGCGTTGTGGCAGATTTCCAAGTGTGTTTGTATCTGCCAAAGTAGTAGGTTTGTAGCCTACTTGCGTTTGCGGATTTTGCTCCATACGCAATAACAAATAATTATTTTTTTCTGTAATAATACGTTTCCAAAGTGGTCTAGCATCAACATTTCCAGCATCTTCAATATTGACAAAAGGAATTATTTTGTTGATAAGTGCTAAGTCGTAGCCTTCTATTGTCTGTAATTCGTAGATAGAAAGCAACTTACCATTTTTGGAAATATGGCGCATCAAAGCGTTTATTTGCGCCTCTGTAAGGATAAATAAACCTTGTAATTCTTCACGAGAAGCTGTATTTAGGTTGAGCGGCTCTAAATAAAGTTGATAAAGTGCCTCATACAAATCCTGATAATTAGTGTTATTATCCTGGTCTTGCATAGCAAAAAGCTCATCAATAAATTGCCCAATTTCAATTTCTTTTCTAGGATAGTTTTGCGCTACTATTTCACAAGAAAAAGCCAATAATACAGCTATAATAGATATAATTTTTTTCATAAATCAAAGATAATATAGTTGCAATATATAAAATATCCCAAAAAGAAATTACTTTTTGGGATATTTTATTACTAGATTTCTTGCGAAAGGGTTTTATTTTGCTTCAACTATATTTCCTGTTTCTACTAATCCTGTTTTTGATTTCTTTTTGAGTTTGCCTTCTAATAAAAGAATATTCTCAAAATAAGAAGGCAATCCTTCTGCATTATTGGTAATTGCTGTTCTCACTTCAAAATGTAAATGTGGGAAAAAAGAGCTACCAGAAACGCCTATTTGTGCTATTGGCTGGTTTGCTTTTACCATATCATTCACTTTTACTTTTACACTATTTTCTTTAAGATGTCCATAAATACTCACAGAATTATCATTATGCTGAATAGCAACACAATTTCCATAGAGTTCTAAGGGATTTTCTTTTAACTTCATTACATCAAATTCTTTGTTATCTTTATGCTGTCTAGCAACATAAATCACTTTTCCATCAGCTATGGCATATATTTGACTGCCAAAACTAAAATAATCTTGGTCTGTTGCACCTTTATTTTGAAATTGTTTATTTTCATTGTTCAATATCACAAAATCATACGCATAACGCATAAAGTTAGTATTGATACCAAAGGCTTTTATTGGCTCAAAATTATAATCAAATCTTCTGTGGTGCGAGTTGTGGTCGTGAGCATCATAAACGAGTATTCTTCCTTTTACTGGAAATTGCAATTTGGTTTTTTGGATATATTTCTGCGGATAAACAGTTGATTTGAAAATAAATTCTTTCCTTGCATTATTTGAAAATGTCCATTCATATTCTAATTTTTTAATAGGAGTTTTGATTTCAAATTCAGAAAATGGGTTGAATATGAGTTGTGCTATTTCTCCGTTCCAAACTCGTTTTGGCAACATCATAATACTTGGTGCAGTCCCATTATTGTCCAAAAAACGTGATTGTAGTAGGTTGTTGTCATTATCAAACACAGAAACGCTCAATTTGTCTAAGGATAATGTGTCTTTTGATTTGTGAGAAACCAAAAAATCAAAGTTAATTATTTGCTTATTATTATTGCCTAATTCTATAAAAATAGTGGCAGGCTTTGGCTCAATAAGCATTTTGTCTTGGCTAAAAGCGTCAGAAGTCATTATCACAAAGAGGAAAAGAGTTAAAAAAAAATGGTTTTTCATTTTAGTATGATTTGATTTTTCATAATTATTATATTTTCATACCAAACGCAATAAGATTTTTTTTATTATAACTGATTTTAAATTGCCTAAATTCTTCCTCCGTTTTTGCGTCTAATCCAATCTATCAAAAAGTGAGAAGAAACTTGTATATTAGCCATTCTATCTATTCCTAGTTGATATTTTGTTGCTTTTGTGCCATCTTTATCCGAATACGCCACCCAAATAGTGCCAACAGGTTTTCCTTCTGTTGCGCCATTAGGTCCTGCAATGCCACTAATAGCCACCCCAATATCTGTTTTCATTAGGTTACGAACATTCTCCGCCATTTGCAAAACGGTTTGTTCACTTACTGCGCCAAACTCGTCAAGGGTTTCTTTTTTTACATTTAATACGTTCATTTTGATACTGTTATCATAAGAAACAACAGACCCATACAAAAACGCAGATGCGCCAGAATTTTTGGTAAAACAATGCGCCAAATATCCACCAGAACAACTTTCTGCCAATGCAAGCGTTTTATTTTGACTTACCAAAAGTTTGCCTACCATTTCTGCCAAATCATCATTATCAAAGCCATAAACGTCTTTATCTATCAGTAAAAGCAATTTATCTGTTTCTTGTTGTACTTGTTGTTTCAAAATTTCCAAATCTTCCCCCACACCCGTAAGGCGCAAACGTACCATTCCAAAGGCGGGCAAATAGGCTAATTTGATGTTTTCAGGGAGATTATCTTCCCAATCAGCTATTTTTTCAGACAAAAATGACTCTCCAACCCCAATAGTTTTTATCATTTTATGAAAAATCTTAGGTGTTTGAAAGAATTTTTGCAGGTTTGGAAGCACATAATAACTCATCAAATATTCCATTTCGTGTGGCACGCCTGGCATAGACACGAAAATTTTGCCTTTATGCTCAAACCACATTCCTGGTGCTGTTCCTTTGTGGTTAGCTATATAAGTGGCATTTTTGGGTAATGTCGCCTGCAAACGGTTGCTTTCAATCATTTCTTTGCCACGTTTTGCAAAAAACTCTTCTAACATCAAAAGTGCCTCATTGTTCATTACAAGCTCCGTATCAAAGAATTTGCAAAGTGTTTTTTTGGTAATATCATCTTTGGTAGGACCTAATCCACCTGTAATAAGAATGATGTCTGCACGTTCAGAAGCACCATTTAGGGCATCAAGAATGGCTTTTTCACTATCTGCAATAATGGTTTGTTGTACGACTTTTATACCAATTTTGTCAAGCTCTGTACTTATCCATTGGGCATTGGTATTGGTGATTTGTCCATACAAAATCTCATCTCCAATATTTAAAATTTCTGCAAAAGGGGTTTTCATAGTTTTTTATGTTTTTTTCTTCTAATATTTTGTTTATTTTGATGTAAATATATGAATTTATCAATACAAAAATGATTTTATCAGATGTATTCATTTGTAGAGACGTTGCTTGCAACGTCTAAATTTGCAATATCTAAACCACAAAAAACAAAGAAAACAAACACAATTATCTACGTTCAGACGTTGCAAGCAACGTTTCTACAATACATTTGCGTAATATTGGGCAATTAGTGTCGTAATTCGTAATTTTTAATTCGTAATTGAATAAAAGCGTTTTGTAAATTTCAAAAAAAGTCTTATTTTTGTGAAAAAAACAAGATAAAATATGATTTATTCAAGAATTGCGGGTTTAGGATATTACCTGCCAGAACAAATTGTTACGAATGATGATTTGTCAAAGCAGTTTAATACATCAAACGAATGGATATTAGAGCGGTCGGGCATAGAAACTCGTAGATTTTTCAAAGAAGGAACAGATACTACCTCTAGTATGGGAACTCGTGCCGCTGAAATGGCACTAAAAAATGCTAATTTGCAGGCAGAAGACATAGATTTTATTATCTTTGCAACACTTAGCCCTGATTATAATTTCCCTGGCGCAGCCGTTTTGGTACAACGTGCCTTGCCTTTTAGAGAGATTGGCGCACTTGACGTGAGGGCGCAATGTTCAGGGTTTATTTATAGTTTGTCGGTGGCAGACCAATATATTAAGGCTGGAATGTATAAAAATATCCTTGTTATTGGGTCAGAAATACAATCAAATATATTAGAATTAAGTGATAGAAACCGTAGTTTTGCCGTTTTATTTGGAGATGGAGCAGGAGCAGCAGTAATACAAGCCACTACTGATGTTAATAGACGAATTTTATCAACGCATTTGCATTCACAGGGGAAATTTGCAGAAGATTTAATTTTGGAACACCCAGGTAGCAAAATCTTTGACAGAATGAACCCAAAAATAGTAGAAGAAGGAAGACATTTGCCCGTAATGCAAGGACCTGCAGTTTTCAAACACGCTGTTGTACGCTTTCCAGAGGTGATTATGGAAGCTCTTAATGCCAATAATCTTAAAGTAGAAGATTTGGATTTGCTCGTACCACATCAAGCAAACCTACGTATCACACAAAATATACAAAAAACAATGAATATTCCTGCTGAAAAAGTAGTCAGTAATATTCACAAATATGGCAATACAACTGCTGCATCTATTCCTATTGCACTTACAGAGGCTTGGCAAGAAGGCAAAATCAAAGAAGGAGATTTAATATGTTTGGCTGCTTTTGGAAGTGGTTTTACGTGGGCTTCGGCACTCTTGCGTTGGTAAAATTTTAATCAAAAAAAATGAACACAGAACAACAATACACACAAATTATCAACTATTGTAGAGAGATTTTCCAGAAGAAAAACCAAGATTACGGCACTTCTTGGCGCATCTATCGTGCCAGCGCACTCACAGACAAGATTTTTATAAAGGCTAAAAGAATACGCTCTATACAAGAAAATGGTACACAAAAAGTAGCTGACGACCTCAATGGCGAGTTCTTAGCTATCATCAATTATTGTGTTATGGCACTTATTCAACTAGAAAATACTATTTCTGATGAAAATCAAACGGACAACCAAATAGAAGATTTTGATATAACTCTCAAAAAATATGATTTCTATGTGGCTCAAACAAAAGAGCTTATGCAAAATAAAAACCACGACTACGGTGAAGCGTGGCGAGATATGCGTATTTCCTCTATGACAGATGAAATACTTGTCAAGCTCCTTAGGATAAAGCAAATAGAAGATAATCAGGGCAAAACTATTGCCTCTGAAGGCATAGCTGCCAACTACCAAGATATTTTAAATTATGCTGTTTTTTGTTTAATTTTAGCTGATTTTGTGGGTTGATTTTAGAAAATACATTTTTGATAATTGCTTGTTTCCCATAATTCTAAAGTACAAAAAAACAACAAATTTAAGATAAATATATTTTTAAGAACGAAATTTTAGCTATATTTGTAGTATTATGTACTACAGAAGAAAAATATTATTATTGCTTTTAGAAACTTTTGGAGGTGAATTAAGCAAAATTCATCTGCAAAAATTTTTATTTCTTTTTTGTCGCTTAGAAAGCACAACAAATGTTTACGACTTTATTCCTTACAAATATGGTTGTTATTCTTATCAGTCTGTTGGAGATTTGCACACTCTTCAAAAATATGATATGGTAGCTGAAACAGAAAATGGCTGGTGTTTGACAAATTATGATAAAAATATTTTTTCAAAAGTTACAATGTTTGATAAAGCTGCTATAAACCATCTTAAAAGAGAATATAAAGATGCTACTGCGGAAGATTTGATGCGTGAAACATACCTAAAATATCCTTACTGGGCTATCAATAGTATCAAAGCTAAGAAAATTTTATCTGCTAAAGAGTATGTAGAAGTAGAAAAGGAAAAACCTAAAAAAGAAACTACAACACTTTTTACTATTGGATATGAAGGTTTAAGTGTAGAAAAATATTTTAATTTGTTGATTATCAATAACGTAAAAGTGCTTTGTGATGTGCGCAAAAATGCGTTAAGTCAAAAAATAGGTTTTTCAAAATCTGCTTTGCAGAGAGTTTGTGAAGCACTACAAATAAAGTATATTCATATTCCAGAATTAGGCATTATAAGTGAAAAACGCCAAAGTTTAAAAACACAAAAAGATTATGATATACTTTTTGATGAATATGAAACAACCCAACTTCCAAATCAAACAGATTATATTGAGCAAGTTTTTGATTTACTAGAAAGACATAAAAGAATTGCTCTAACGTGTTTTGAGGCTTCTTTTTGCCAATGTCATAGAAGTAAAGTAGCTGATGCTGTTGCCAAATTACCACAATGGGAATACGAACTTATACATCTTAGTCAAAACTAAAATCAAACCAAAATGGCTAAAACAAAAGTCTTAATTACTGTAAAAACCTATCCTACACTTTCTGCAAAATATGATGAATTGGTTTGTACAGCAGGTTTTAAAGAAGATGGAACTTGGGTACGTATTTATCCTATCCAATTTCGTAAATTAGACTATAAATCACAATATAGCAAATATTCATGGATTGAGATAGATTTAGAAAAAAACACATCTGATGCTCGTAAGGAAAGTTATAGACCACACAGTTTAGAAACTATGCCAATAGTAGGTGCAAGAATAGATACAAGCAACTTTTGGGAGGAACGCAAAAAGATATGCCTAAAAAAGGTTTATGACAATATGGAAACACTAATTGCAGAAGCAAAAGATGTAAAATCACCAACTTCTTTAGCAACGTTTAAACCTACAAAAATTATAGATTTTATTTATAAAAGTGCTAAAAAGCTGAATTGGAGCACTAAAAAAATAGCCGCTATGAAGCAAATAAATCTATTTGAAAAACGCAAAAATGGGAATTTTAAGATTGTTAGAAAATTACCCTATAAATTCTCCTATGTATTTGAAGATATTTTAGGAAAACGAAGAACTTTAATGATAGAAGATTGGGAAACTGGGGAGTTATATTGGAGAATGTTTAGAAAATTTGAAGATGAGAAAATAGCGTGTGAAAAGGTTAAAGAAAAGTATTTTGATGATTTTGCAAAAACAAAAGATTTACATTTTTTCTTAGGAACAACGAAAGAACATCATTTTACAGGTAAAAATCCATTTATAATTATAGGCACTTTCCACCCAACAATAGACAAAAGGGGGCAAATTTCACTTTTTTAATAGATTTTTCACTTGGAGATATCCAAAAAACTTATTTCAATGAAAATAGTAGAATGCCCAAGAGATGCAATGCAAGGTTTGGAGGTTTTTGTACCTACTGAAATCAAAGCCAATTACCTTAATTTGTTATTAGAAGTAGGTTTTGATACCTTAGATTTTGGTAGTTTTGTTTCTCCAAAAGCTATCCCACAACTACGAGATACGGCTGATGTTCTCAAAAAACTAGAACTTTCCCAAACAAAAACTAAACTTCTTGCCATTGTTGCTAACACTCGTGGTAGTGAAGAAGCGGCTATTTTTGAAGAGATAAACTTTTTAGGCTTTCCGCTTTCTGTTTCAGAGATATTCCAACAGAAAAATACCAATAAAAGCATAGCAGAAGCACTTTTAGTAGTGGAAGAAATCCAGAATATTTGTCAGAAAAACAACAAAAAACAGGTTGTTTATCTGTCTATGGGCTTTGGAAATCCTTATAATGAAACGTATAGCCCAGAAATAGTAGAGAGTTTAGCAGAAAAATTAGTTAATTTAGGAGTAGAAATTATTGTTCCTTCTGATACTGTGGGAGTTTCTTCTCCTGAAAACATCAAATCTTTATGGAAAAACCTCACTCAAACCTTCCCTAACACAACTTTTGGAATGCACCTACATTCTAACCCAAACACTGCCACA
>JANYGM010000095.1 GCA_025362415.1 bacterium | reverse complement strand
TATCAATAGAGCAATTTTCAATACACTTGCAGTCAATTTTTTAACACATAATTTTATTGAAACTACGGCATATAGTCAAATAATTTTTGCTCAAAATATCAAAAAATACTTGGACGAAATTAGAAATTAACATTACTGGGGGCAAGCCCAGCCCCTACATTTTAATACGTTTCCAAACTTGTCCTACCCCCCACCTGACAACAAACATAGTTTTTAAATTTGATGCGGACATAATAGGGTTGTAAGACTTTTTAGCAAATACCTCATTGGTGGGACTGTAATCTGCACCATTAAAAAAAAGAATAACAAATTAGTTATGTCGTTATCAAAATATTGTTTTTTGGAGAAAATAAGATGTGAAAATTATTATTTTCTCCATAATTAGAAACTTAAAAGCATATTTGCCGTCAGGTAGAAACACCTGACGGCACAGGGAAACAACTCACAACTCACAATTTACAATTCATAACTAAAAAATGTATAGAATACCCAACAAAAAACTTTGGCAAGGACGCACAGACACGCTAGATGGGCGTGAGGGTTTCCGTTGGCATCAAGCCATACAAACACTACCTATCAATAGCCCAGATTTTACGCCTGTGTCTGCAAATGATGCTGTTAGCTATGTCATTACAGGCTTTTGTTGTGATGAGGGCGTAAAACGTAATTTGGGGCGTATTGGTGCGAGTGAAGCTCCAAAACACATCAGAAAAGCACTTGCTAACCTTCCCTATCATCTTTCTGATAAAAGTAAAATTATTGATATTGGAGATGTGGTGTGTTTGGGTGATTTTTTGGAAGATGCACAAGTAGATTTAGGAGAAAAAATTGATTATATTCTTTCCAAAGGCTACAAAAGTATTGTTTTGGGTGGTGGACACGAAGTAGCTTATGGGCATTATTTGGGTATTCATCGTTTCGCAAGAAAACATCAGCTAAATGTGGGTATTATCAATTTTGATGCACATTTGGACACTCGTAGTTACAAAGATAATGTTACAAATAGAACGGGAAAAGGCAACTCTGGTACGCCTTTTTTGCAAATTTCGGAACTTTGCGAAAGAAATGCTATGCCCTTTCATTATCTTGCTATTGGTATCCAAAAACAAAGCAATACAACCAAAGTTTTTAATAATGCAAAAGAAATTGGTGCAGAATATATCCTCTCAAATAGAGTAAATATGCACTATTTATCAGAATTATTAGAAAAATTAGAATATTTTGTAGCTGACAAAGATGCGCTTTACATTACGGTTTGTATGGACGTTTTTGCGGCTGCTTTTGCACCTGCCGTAAGTGCGACAAATGGAGAAGGTGTTTATCCAGAGGTGATTTTTGCACTTTTAGATTACCTTTCAAATACTCGCAAAATCATTGCATTTGATATTGCAGAACTTAATCCACAATTTGATAGAGATGAACAAACTGCAAAACTTGCAGCCAATTTGATTTTCAAAGTAGTTTCATAACAAAATTGTGAATTATGAATGAATACAAAATATTGATAATCAAATAATTATGTATTTTTTCCTGTGGTGTCAGGTTTTTCTACCTGACACCAAAAACCGCCCTAGCAAACTCGTACAAGTGTCTGAATACATTGTTTGGCGTGGTTTGGTGTCAGAAGGAAACGTATGACACCACAGGCAAAATAATTTCCAAGTTTTTTGTTTTATAAAAAACATTTTCCTACATTTGCAGAAATATTTCTCATCTTTACGCTTTTTATATGATAAAAAACGCCCAAACGCCCAAACGCCCAAACGCCCAAACGCTTATTAGCGGTTTTGCTGTGTTTGCTGGTATTATATGGCTGTAAACGCCATCTTTTAGACCCACTAAACCCCCAAACACAACAAACAAATCTCCCACCAAAAGTCCAACTTGACAAAGTGAAAGGCTTTTATGAAAATGGTAGGTACAAAAACCAACCAAAACCTGTTTCCTCTGGCAACGAAAGAATGACTGCTGCTGATTCCGCTCGTTTCAAAGACTTTGAACCGCAATGGGACAAAGTAGAAGTAGAACTTCTTCCCAACAACGAAAAAATGCTGATTGTACCTGTGGTACGATTTTTGAACGTAGAATATAACCAAAGCATTGGTTTCATTCGTAGGCTTTGCATACGTGTAGATGAAAATGATGATTTTTTGGAGGCAAACATTGTACAATACTATGGACAGTTTTAGTGTATAAATTTTGAAAAAAGCACTTAGAATGTTATCTTTGTTTTGCCAACAAGAAACAACTAACTCCAAGTGCTATGAAAACCGTTACAATTTTCAATACAATATTAGGAAAAATGGA
>JANYGM010000092.1 GCA_025362415.1 bacterium | reverse complement strand
GCAAATTGGGTTTTTATTACAATGGAAAATAATACTTATTGTCTTTCTAAAATATTTGATAGTACCGACAGGGAAGGTTTATTAAAAATAATTGCCATTCTGCGCAAATTTAGGCATATTTTGGAAACTGTTTTGTTGGTTTGAAAAAATTAGATTAGAAATAATTTTTATTTTTGGAATGATTTTTGCTATTTTTGTTGAAACTTTACTTATAAAAATGTATAAATATTCTTTCTTTTTTGTTTTTTTTCTTTCTATAAATTGTGTTCTTGCGCAATTTAAGCAGTTTCCTATTGGTTTTGCGCCTGCAAATGTATCTAAAAATATACCCTCCAATATTCCTGCTAACTCTCAAACACAAAGAGGAATTGCAGGCGTTTTGCCATTTTTTGAAGATTTTTCTGATAACAAAATCTTGCCAAATGCCGACTTTTGGACAAATGTAGGAGTTGTTATCAACAACACTCGTGCAGATAATGCTCCCAGTTTAGGTGTAGCCACGCTAGATGCTTTTGATATCAAAGGAACACCTTATAATATTGCCTCTCCGCTTAGTCAGGGCTATTCTGATACTTTGACTGCAAAAAGCATTGATTTGAGTGCTATTTTGCCAACTGCAACTGATGTTTTTTTGAGTTTTTGGTGGCAAGCAGGCGGAAAAGTGGAAGCTCCTGATGCAAGTGATTTTTTGCTTTTGCAAGCCAAAAATAATGCTGGTAACTGGGTAGAAATATGGCGCAAATATGGTGATGGCACTTTTTCTGTTTTCAAACAGGAAAATATCCAACTGACAAGCAGCCCTGCCAATAACTTTTTTTATAGTGGTTTTCAGTTCCGTTTTTTGAGATTTGGGCGTGTTTCTGGTGATTTTGATGCGTGGCATTTGGATTATATTTATCTCAACAAAAATAGAACTCTTACGGATATTACACGTCAAGATGTGGCATTTAGTCGTCAGCCACAATCTTACCTAAAAAACTATACAGCAATGCCTGTAAAGCAATATTTTGCCAATCAAGCAGCAGAAATAAACACAGAAATTATCACCAATGTCAAAAATTTGGATAATAATTTTCGTATTATTAGTTATGATTGTGAGCTAAAAAATACTAGAAATAATGCTGTTTTAGCGAGTTTACCCATTGTTGCACCAATTTCTATTATTCAGGCAAATGATGCTAATTTTCTGGTAACCGCCACGCCTCAAACGCTTACAAATGCACCACTAAATACACCCATTTCGTTGGAATATGCGTTTAGACTTACTTCTACAGATGCGACTACACCTATTGATTTTAAGGTAAACGACACTATCAAAGGAAAAACAGAGCTTGATAATTATTTTGCTTATGATGATGGTACAGCAGAATATGTGGCAGGAATTGCGCAAACGCAGGGCAAAATAGCGGTTCAATACAAACTTAATGCGCCTGCGGTTATTACTGATATTGATATTTCTTTTGTGCCTTTTAAGCAAAATTTGTCGCAAGAAACCTTTATTTTGTCTATTTGGAAGAAAGTAAAAGGTAGAGAAGATGAGATTTTATTTCAGAAATCTTTGCAAGTAAAGTACCCAACTTCTCCTAATGGTTTTGTGCGTTTTGCGGTGGATAGCACCAAAATAGTAAATATTGTTGATACATTTTATGTTGGTATTCAGCAAACTAGCAATGATTTGTTGGCTATTGGTTTTGATAAAGATAACAACGCACAAACCAAAACTTTTTTTAATATTCAAGGGAATTGGGAGCAAGACCCACTTATCAAAGGTGCGCTAATGATACGCCCTGTGTTTGATAATGATGTTTTTATGCCTGATGTAACAACTGCTTTAAATGATAATCAAGGCAATAAAAATAATATTTTTCTATTTCCAAATCCTAGTAAAACAGGAGAAAACAATGTGATTAGCATAAAATCTCCTATACGTATTGCAAGCGTACACGTATATAACACACAAGGGCAGGCGCAAGAAATTATTTTTGATAAAGAAAATCAGCAAATTATCACCAAAAACCTCTCAAAAGGCTTGTATATGTCACTTTTGAAAGATATTAATGGTAAAATTATTAGTAAGAAAATTATTTTAGAATAAAGTAAATACAACAAATTTAACATAAATAACAATTTATAAATTTTTTTATGGAAACAAGCAAAGAAATTCAACCCAATAATTTACTAGCAGAATACAAAACCATTATGCCTATACACGTGCAATGGGGCGACCAAGATGCCGCAAAACACGTCAATAATGCAATGTATTTGCGCTATGCAGAAACAGCACGAATTGCGTATTTTCACGAGTTGGGCTACAAAATGGACTTTGAAAGCAAAGTTGCACCTATTTTGGCAGAAATCAACGTGCAATACAAAATGCCTGTTACTTTTCCTGATACGCTGTGGGCAGGAACACGTACTATTGGCATTCCTGATGAGTTTACAATCCTTATGGAAACTATCCTCGTAAGTGAAAAAACACAACGTATTACTACTAAAATAGTTGCCAGAATTATCAATTATGATTATATAGCACTCAAAAAAGCACCCACACCTGCGGATTTTCTAGACAAATTGCGTCTTTTGGATAATATTTAATCAATTACGGAGTATCAATTACAAATTACGAATTTTTAATACATTTTTCAAGGTAAAACTAAAAGCTATTTAGAATTTTTCTAAATAGCTTTTTTTGTTTTAATGATATGATTATCAATAGAATACATTTTTATTTTGATAAAATTAGAAAATATTATTTAGAATTTTTCTAAATAATAGCTAAATTATTTGGAAGTGTTCTAAATAAGGTGTACTTTTGCATTATTAAGAATGATTACAAATAGTCAAAATATTCACATCACACCCAAACAATCTAATGAAAAATATCTTTTCAAAAACCATTTCAAATTCTCTAAAAACTGCTATTTTTGGCACTCTATTAGTGTTTTCATCTTGTAAAAAAGATGAGCCTATTCCTGCGCTTGTGCTTCCAACTACTTACAATAATGCTACATTTGTAGCGAATACTACCACACAAACAAATGTAGTAAATCAACTTGTGGCACTTACAAACGAGGCAAAAAAGGGGCGTAATCTTATCAATTCAATGACTAAAGCTAATTTGGATAATCTTTTCACAACAGGAACGCCAAGTCTTGCAAGTCTAGCAACAACTTATTATAAAAGTAAAATAGAAGGTACAAACGGCTTTTTTGACGAAATTACAAAAGCAAGTAACAATTTATATGTGCCTGCTGCACCTACTGGCACTTCTCAAGGAGGCGTTTATGGGACAGGAAGTAGTGCGTATTTGTTTGATGAAAATGGTTTGGAAATGGAACAAATGATTGAAAAAGGATTATTTGGAGCAGTTTTATATAAACACGCCACAGATTTGATTGCTGGAAACATCACTGAAAGCACTTCTGACCAAATTTTAGCTATTCTTGGTGGAACGCCAAGTTTTGCTAATTCTGGCTCTACTAATGTTGCCGTAGAAATTCGTGATAGAGGAATGGCAAATTATGCCGCTAGGCGTGATAAAAATGATGGAAATGGCTATTATTCTCAAATGAAAACGCAATTTATTAAGCTACAAACTGCCGTAAAAGCTGGCGCAAACTACAACAAAGAACGTGATGAGGCACTTGCTGAAATAAAAATTTTGTGGGAAAAAGTAAATGCCTCAACAATTATCAATTATTGCCACGCTGTTATCAGCACATTAAGTGCAACCACAGTTACAGACAACCAAAAAGCAGCTGCATTGCACGCTTACGGTGAATGTGTGGGCTTTGTTCACGGTTTTAGAACTATCTCACAAAGTCAAAAAAAGATTACTGATGGACAAATAGACGAGGTTTTGGTACTTCTAAATGCACCTTACAACGGCATACCAACTTCTTACAAATTCGTTACTGATGCCGTAAATGAGCTACCAAAACTCACACAAATTATCACTAAATTACAGGTAATTTATGGGTTTTCTGCACAAGAAGTTGAGGATTTTAAGAGTAATTGGGTTACAATTCAAAACAGATAAATTAGGAATTTTTAATTAGGAATTAGGAATGAATACAAACTAGCGTCTGCAACTAGCAACTATTAGTGCTTGTAATCAACTAATTATAGAAACCTACTTAATGCTTGTAAATTTATTATATGGTCTGTACCGTAATACAATGAAAATCTGACCATATAATAAATTTAAGGCAGTAAATTCAAACAAAATAAAACAAAAAACCGAACAAAAATTCTTAGAAAAATGCAAAAAAATATAAAACTAATTTTAGTAGTAAACTTTCTTTTCTTACAATTATTTTCTTCTTGTAAAGATAAAACTGATGTTACAGCCAATAACTTTGATAGAAAATTGATGTTGCAAAATTATGCTCAAAAGCTAATAAAACCAGCTTTTTTGGATTTGAAAATGCAAACAGATATATTGCAAACGGCTACACAAAGTTTTACAAATGCACCAAATACCGCAAATCTTAATATACTTCAAACAGCTTGGACAAATACTTATTCTGCTTTTCAATATGCGAATAGTTATAATTTTGGTGTGGCAGGTGAACAAGGTTTGCGTAAAAGTTTGACAGAGGAAATTGCTACTTTTCCTGTGTCTAGCACCAAAATTGACAATGCAATAACGCTTGGAAATGCAAATTTTAGTGATTTTAACAGAGATGCAAGAGGTTTTTTGGCAGTTGAGTATTTGATTTTTAATTTGAATAATGATAACATTTTGATTATTAGCAATTTCACTACACAAACTAATTTTCAGAACCGTAAAACATTTCTAATAAATGCCGTTTCCAATCTGAAAACACGTATTGATGAAGTAAATACTGCTTGGAATGGTGCAAATGGCACTTTTGCAAACGAATTTATTGCAAATGATGCTACAGATGTTGGTAGTAGCACTTCTCAACTTTATAATGAGTTTTTGCGTAGTTTTGAAGCACTCAAAAATTTCAAATTGGGCGTTCCATTGGGCAAGCGTGCAGGGCAAACGCAGGCAGAGTCGCAAAGAGTAGAGGCTTATTATTCTGCTAAAACACTTATAATGATGCAGTTACATTTCAAAGCAATAGAAAATATTTGGTATGGAAAATCAAAAATAGAGGAAGATGGCATAGGTTTTAAAGAATATTTGCAAAGCGTTGAAGGCGGAAATGCCCTCATAACATCAACAGAAACACAATTATTAGCAATAAAAACTGCTTTAAATGCTATTCCTACAAGTAATTCTGTTGCTTTTCAGATAACAAATTCACCACTTTTATTAGAAAACTTACATACAGAAATACAGAAAAACACAAGGTTTTTTAAAAGTGATATGTCTTCATTATTGGGCATTGCTATTACTTTTAGTAGCGGAGATGGAGACTAAATTAGGTACGAAGTTTGAGGTACGAAGTACGAGAAAACACAATTATAAATACTTGATAAACTGAATAATATTCTAAAATATCTTCAAAAACAAGTTCCATCCGCACCATTGATAGTTTTTAAACTTATCTTTGGTGCGCTTATGATAATAGGAACTATCCGTTTTATGTATTTGGGTTGGATAGAAGACCATTACATAAAACCAAAATTCCATTTCAAATATTGGGGTTTTGAGTGGATAGAACCACTTTCTAGCCATTATTTGTATGCCATTCATTACTTGATGATTTTGGCATCTTTGGGCGTGATGTTTGCACAAAAAACACTTTATAAAGTTGCTGCAATAGTTTTATTTTTATGTTTTGCTTACACAGAACTAATTGATTTAACTTATTATCTTAATCATTATTATTTTGTGAGTTGCGTTTGTTTTTTGTTGATTTTTGTAAAATCTCAAAAGCCCACCAACCCCCAAAAGCCCCCTAACCCCCAAAGGGGGGACTTTAATACAAATTTTGATACGGACTTTAATACAAAAGTGGGGCGTTTTTTTAGTGGAAATGTGCCTAATTGGTGTATTTTGATACTAAAATTACAAATAAGTTTCGTTTATATTTATGCGGGACTTGCAAAAATAAATTATGATTGGTTATTTAATGCCTTACCACTCAAAATTTGGCTTCCCGCACACGACAAAATGCCCATTATTGGCAAAATTTTCACTTGGCAAATCACGCCTTACGTATTCTCGTGGGTAGGAATGCTTTATGATTGCTTTATTGTTTTCTTTCTTATCAACAAAAAAACACGCTTTTTTGCTTATCTGACTGTGATTATCTTTCATATTTTGACAGGTTTGTTGTTTCAAATTGGCGTTTTCCCTCTCGTGATGATAGGCGCAACTTTGATATTTTTTGATTGGAATTTTCTGAATAAAAATAATAGCTATCAAATTGATAATGAGTTACTTGTAAATACAAAAATAACTGTAAAAGTAGTGAAAAATTTGTATTTCTCCCCTTGCGCTATGCTAGGGTTGGGGGCGTTTTTCCTTTTCCAAATAATTTTCCCTTTGCGGTTTTTGTGCTACGAAAATAACTTATTTTGGTCAGAAGAGGGCTACCGTTTTTCTTGGCGTGTGATGCTTATGGAAAAGGCAGGAACAGCTACTTTTTACGTAAAAAACCCTCTTACAGGCAAGGAGGGCATTGTTGATAATAGTGAATTTCTTAATTCTCATCAAGAAAAACAGATGTCAATGCAGCCAGATATGATTTTGCAATTTGCTCATTTTCTAGGAAATCATTATCAAAAAACCTCAAAAACACCAAATTTAGTGCATTCTGTGCGTGTAGAGGCTTACGTAACGCTCAACGGAAAGCCAAGCAGGTTGCTTATTGACCCA
>JANYGM010000084.1 GCA_025362415.1 bacterium | reverse complement strand
CTGATTATACATAATTTAGAATTAAATCAAAAAATAAAAACTCTATTACAAAAAACAAACATAAAACGCATATTTATTACGTTTTATGTTTGTTTTTTTGCTTAAAAACCAAGAAAATGCAATACAACATTAACAATAAAGCCCACCAAAAACAACTAAAAATTATTCTTAATGAACTTGTTGATACTTATAATCAGCCTAATTTCATTGAAAATGACCCTATTTCTATTCCTCATCTTTTTACAAAAAAACAAGATATTGAAATAATGGGTTTTTGGGTGGCTATGTTGGCGTGGGGGCAACGCAAAACTATCATTAACAAATCAAAAGAACTTATTCATTTAATGGATAATGCACCTTATGACTTTATCAAAAATCACCAAGAAAATGACCTAAAATGCTTTTTAAACTTCAAACACCGCACTTTTAATGCTACTGATACGCTTTATTTCTTAGATTTTTTTAAGCGTTTTTATGCTAAAAATGAAAGTTTAGAAAGTGCTTTTTCCAAACATCTTTCTCCAAAAGATACCACAATAGAAAATGCTTTGATTGGGTTTCATAATACTTTTTTTGATGACGAAAATGAAGTATTAAGCGTGCCTACACGTACACGCAAACACGTAGGAACACCACTAAGAAAGTCTGCTTGTAAGAAAATTTGTATGTTTTTGCGTTGGATGGTGCGTAAAGATGATAAAAAAGTGGATTTTGGTATTTGGCAAAATATCAGTCCTGCACAACTTATTTGCCCTTGTGATGTTCACGTAGATAGGCAAGCACGCAAACTGGGACTTATCACACGTCCACAAACAGACTGGAAAACCGCCTTAGAACTGACCAAAAACTTAAAAATCTTTGACCCAAACGACCCTGTAAAATATGATTTTGCACTTTTTGGTTTGGGCGTTAATGAATAGTTTTTTGGACTAGATTTTCCAAATCTTAGTGGTAATTTACTCTTCATTATTCAAAAAAGGTTTTTCATAGCTTGGGCGCACACATTTCCAAATATAATCTTCATACTTTTTTCCATCAAGCATAGCAAATAAAATTTTATTATGTGGAAACTGCAAAAAATGTTCTGATGCTAGTTTTCTATCTTCTTTGGTGAGTTTGTAGTCTGCTGTTGCTTTTTTTATAGGTGCATTGTCAAAGATTTGGCGGGCATTTTGCTCTATTTCCTCATATTTTGATAAAATTTCTAAACGTGTATTTTTTACCCACGCAAAAAATTCATCAGGAACACGCTCCAAAATCTCATCAAAATCAGCATTATTTTTCATATTTTCCCAAATGGAAATATTAGAAACCCTCGTAATGATGCGGTGAAGGCGTATATATTCTGCAAACTTCACTTTTACACGAAAACCGCTTGCAAATTTTACCACAAAACCCTCTTGTGTACTATTTTCCAAAGATTTTAAGGTTTCCAAATCATTGATACCATCATATTTTTTGACCAAAGGAAAGCCAATATCCATCAGAGGTAGTTCTAAGCCTGTTTTTGTATCTATCATTGCAAGCAAAACAAGTGCTTCTGTTTTGCCATAATCAACCACAATTCTATTTTCAGGATAAATAATTTCAAAAAGATAGGTAATGTTTTTATCTAATTTAGCGTAAGTATGCTGGTATTTTTCCTTCAACATTTCATTTGCCTTAATAGATTGTTCACTATTAAAAGACCCTCTTGATGCCATAAAAGGTTGTGTAATTCCTTCAATATCATCAAAATACAAAATACCTAATGAGCCGTCCATTTTTTCATAGACTTCAAAAGTTTCATTAGGAATTTCGTTGGGTTGATGTTCTGAAAGATTAAAAAATTTTTTGAAAGGACGTGCTACTACTTCATCTAAATCATTCATAATAAGACCTCTACACATTTTTGTATAATCATTCCAATACGCTTCATATTGCGTAGCCTGTGTATAATTATAGATAAAAAGGGGCTTTTCTGGGTGTTTATTACGGAAAATATACCTGTTTCTGATATGTTCTTCCAAAATTTCTTTATTGATTTCTATATTATTATTGCTTTCTTTTGACATATTTTTCTATGTAATATTTTGAAATAATTAGGAATTTTAAATTGTGAATTATGAATGAAATACATAATTTAAAATAATTTCTAATTCCTAATTCACAATTCACAATTCACAATTCCTAATTCCTAATTCACAATTCACAATTCCTAATTCCTAATTCCTAATTCATAATTCACAATTCACAATTCCTAATTCTTATAAGCCACTCTGAATAACATCAAATACCTTTTTTTTAAGCATTTCTATGTCTTGCAAAGTCAAATCTTTTGTTGGGATTGGTTCGTGAATAATAATTTTCAACTTGTGCCAATTTGGAATTAGGAATTATGAATTAGGAATTGTGAATTAGGAATTAGGAATTAGGAATTAGGAATTGTGAATTGT
>JANYGM010000068.1 GCA_025362415.1 bacterium | reverse complement strand
GTTTTGCCGTCTGCTTTAGCTGACGGTGCAAAGAACTTCAAGTGCCTAAACAAGAGTAAATGAACTAGCCTGACGGCTATGGGGGCAAGCCCAGCCCCTACAAATACAAAAAAAGGAATTCATTAGACTTTCGCAGCAGGTATATTCATTCCTAAATGCAAAATTCTACAACCTATAAACCCAAAAATGAAATTTTTTCTATACCTATTTATTTTTATAAATATTTCTCTGAATTTTTCTTGCAAAAAGAACAAAATCAACAAAACAATCACCATTACCCCTATCCTAAAAGATAATTTAAAAGATAGTTTGGCAAATATTACCCAACCCAAAACAACACTAGAAGAGCTTTCTTTTAAGTATTTTGATGCAAAAGCAAAACTAGATTTTGAAGATGGAGAAAATGATTTTAAGGCTCGTGCAGATATACGTATGCGCAAAGATAGCATTATTTGGATTAGAATTTCTGTTTTGTCGTTTGAGGGAATACGCCTGAAAGCTACCAAAGATTCTGTGCATATTATTGATTATCAGAAAAAAGAATACCTCAAATTTGACTATAAAGGACTGTCTGAAATACTCCTATTTGACATCAATTATGCACTTTTGCAAAGTGTGATTTTAGGGGAAATGCCTATGCCCAAACTTAGGATTAGTAGTATTGTACTCGTTGATGGTCAAGATGTTATCAGACAAGTTTCTCCTAAAATAAATGTAGATAATTATGTCAATAAAACGCATAACCGTATTGAAAAAGTGGTCGCAAAAGAAAATAATACTTCCAATGCTTTAGAACTTTCTTATACGAAATTTGAAACAGACAATACCCTTAACAAACCCTTTGCCAATACTATTTTAGCTCTTTTAAGCTACAAAGGTGCAAACAAAGAACACAATACAAAAATAGATATTGATTATAAAAAATATAAGTTTTTGGATACAACACTAGAATTTCCATTTAAAGTGCCTGATAGCTACAAAAGAAAATAATTTTTGAATTAGGAATTAGGAATTGTGAATTAGAAATTAGTTAAATTAGGTCTGTACCGTAGGGAAACGAAGGTCTGACCAATTTATCAAATTTAAAATTATTTCGTATTCATTTCTAATTCCTAATTAAAAATTCCTAATTACTTAGTGAACTTAATCTAAATTTTTGTATATTTGTGCCAGCGTTACAAGGGATTTGATTTAATCAAATCCTTTTTTGTATCTTAGAAATTAAAATAAAAAATTAAACTTACTGATTATCAATGAATTGTATTCTTATACAATTCATAACTAAAAAATCACAATTACTTAGAATATGTTAGATAGCAAGCAACTCACAGAGTCTTTTATGGAATTTGCCAAAGATAAAGGCATTGACCGTCCAACAATGATTAGCGTTTTGGAAGAAGTGTTTAAGACAATGATACGCAAAAAATATGGACACGACGACAATTTTAACGTCATTATCAATGCAGATGGTGATTTGGAGATTTTTCAAAATAGAGAAATTGTAGCAGATGATGACGAGGAAATAAATGACCTTACCAAATTTATTTCCCTTACAGATGCGCAAAAGTTGCAGGCTGATTTTGAAATTGGAGAGGAAGTTTCTGAAGTAATTGACCCAGATAGTTTTGGCAGGCGTATTGTACAAACGGGAAGACAAACCCTAATGCAAAAAATCAAAGATTTGGAGAAAGAAGGGCTTTTTTATAAATATAAAGATGTGGTTGGTGATATTGTGGTTGGTGAAATTTATCAAATTGTTGGGCGTGATATTATTGTGATGGACGCAGAAGGAAATGAATTACTTTTGCCAAAATCTCAACAAATCAGCAAAGACCGTTTCCGCAAAGGCGACAACGTAAAAGCCGTTATTGAGAAAGTAGAGCTACATAATGGTACGCCACGTATTATTTTATCTCGCACTTCTCCAAAATTTTTGGAAAAACTTTTTGAACAAGAAGTACCAGAAGTTTTTGAGAAAAATATCATTATTAGAAAAGTAGTGCGTGAGCCAGGTGAACGTGCAAAAGTTGCCGTAGAGTCTTTTGATGAGCGTATTGACCCTGTGGGAGCGTGTGTGGGTATGAAAGGTTCACGTATTCACGCCATTGTGAGAGAGTTAGGAAATGAAAACATTGATGTTATCAATTTTACAGATAATACAGACCTTTACATACAGCGTGCGCTTGCACCTGCAAAAATCATTTCTATTAAAATTGAAAATGGACGTGCTGCCGTTATTTTGAAAGCTGACCAAGTGTCGTTGGCTATTGGTAGAAATGGGCAAAATATCAAATTGGCTAGCCGTTTGGTGGATTTGGAAATAGATGTTTTTAGAGAAAATGAAGAGTTGGAAGATGATGAAGACATTGATTTGATGGAATTTGAAGATGAAATAGACAAATGGATGTTAGAGGAATTACGCAGAATTGGACTTGACACCGCAAAATCTGTTTTGATTATACCAAAAGAAGAGCTTTTGCGCCGTACTGACTTGGAAGAAGAAAATATTGATTTTATCTTTGAAGTAATTCAGAAAGAATTTGAATAAATAAGGTAATTGTGAATTATGAATTGTGAATTATGAATGAATACAAAAGTTTGATAATCAAATGATTGCATATCTTTTAGTCAAATTAAGACATAAATTAATTACAAACACCTACCTATTAGAAAATGAAAATCACCTTTCTAAATTTTATATTTGAAAGGTGATTTTTATTCCAATGAAGTCGTGTGAGAACATCTTACCACACAGAAATAATCAAAGTTTACATTCGTACTTCGTACCTCAAACTTTGTACCTTTTTCTAACACAATCATTAACACAATGGCAAAACAACACGAAAAAATACAGAAAAATATCAATGTACGCAATAAACAAGCCTCTTTTGAATATCAATTTTTAGATACCTATATAGCTGGTTTAGCACTTATGGGAACAGAAATTAAGTCTATTCGTCTTGGGAAAGTGCAGCTACAAGGTGCTTTTTGTACTTTTAAAGATAATGAACTTTTTGTGCAAAGTATGAATATTAGCAAGTATGATGAAGGCACACACTACAATCATACGCCCTTACGTGAAAGGAAACTACTCTTGAAGAAAAAAGAACTTAGTAAACTTCATAAGAAATTAGAAGAAAAAGGGCTTACTATTGTGCCTATTAGGCTTTTTATCAATGATAGAGGATTTGCAAAGCTAGAAATTGCATTGGCAAAAGGCAAAAAAATACACGACAAACGAGATAGCATCAAAGAAAAAGATGTAAAACGTGAAATGGATAGAAACTTTAAATAAGGTACGAAGTTTGAAGTACGAGGTACGAAAAATACAAAAATATACTTCAAACTTCGTACTTCGTACCTCAAACTTCGTACTTAAAAAAGATGGGAATTATCATTAGGCAGAGCCTAAAAGCCAGTGTATCTGTTTACTTGGGGGTTTTTATAGGAATGGTGAATGTTCTTCTAATCTCCACTTATTATCTCTCAAAAGAGCAATTAGCACTTACAAGAATAATTTTGGAAAATTCTTTTGTATTTGCGAGCTTTTCTATGTTGGGC
>JANYGM010000448.1 GCA_025362415.1 bacterium | reverse complement strand
GCAGAATTTTTTGCACTCAAAGGACTTGCCAAACTTGTCAATGCCGTGAAAATGATAAAAGATGAAACCCAAAGTAATATAGAACTTGCAGGAATTTTTCTTACTCGTTTCAACCAACGCAAAACACTAAGCAAAGATGTGCTTTCTTTTGTGCAGGAAAGTATGGGCGACAAAATTTATGAATGTTATGTGAGAGAAAATATTGCTATTGCGGAAGCGCAAAGTATGGGGATTTCTATTTTTGAATACGACAAACAAACGGAAAAAACTAGCAACGGTGCAGAAGATTACAAGGAACTTACAGAAGAATTTTTGAAGAAAATTAAAAAAGCAAACTAAGATTTTTAGGATTTAAAGATTTTAGGAAAATACAACTGAAAATACAAAATTATGATTTTACGAATAAACTTATTGTTGCTGTAAAAGTTCCGTTGCAAAAAGGTGTAGGTTGCGACCCTTGTGGTCGCCCAAACTAGCGAAAGCAACACGACAAACAAAAAACGGCTTTTAAACCTCATTGAAACAGGGCGACCACAAGGGTCGCACCCTACAAAAAATACATATAAAATTTATTTTATTATTTATGCGTTTGATAATCAAGTAGTTATATTATCCAAAATAATTAGCATAAATTTGCAACGAAACTTTTACAGCAACAATAAGTTTATGGGCGCAACTAAGACCACACATTTTTCCGACAAGCAAAACAAACTTGCAACGCTTGCAAAAGCATTAGGACACCCTGCAAGAGTAGCTATTTTAGAATATTTACTCAAAAAAAATGCTTGTGTTTGTGGAGATATTGTAAAAGAATTGCCACTTGCGCAGGCAACTGTGTCGCAACATCTCAAAGAACTAAAATCAGCGGGAATTATTAAAGGAGAAATTGAAGGAAATTCTGTTTGTTACTGCATTGATTATGAAGTTTTAGGAAGTTTTATTAGTATTTTTACGGATTTAATAAAAGAAAATAAAATAATTGTGAATTGTGAATTGTGAATGTTAAATTGTGAATGAATACAAAAATAACAAAAAACTGTATTAAAACCCTGAAAGGTTTAACAATCATAACCCCACGTGGAACGTGGGGAAACGACAATAAAGTTACCATAACCAATAAACCAAAAATTTTTATGACAATTTCAGAAATCAATAAACAACTCCTTGCGGTAGAAACTGTGAGTTTTGAGTTAGAAAACGGTACTTTTGTACCAGAAAATTTTCACGTTACGGAAGTCGGGAAAATCACCAAACATTTTATTGATTGTGGCGGAGTGATGCGCACAGAAGAAGTAGCAAATTTCCAACTTTGGGACGCTAACGACTTTGAACACCGCTTAAAACCGCAAAAACTCATCAATATCATTGCACTTGCAACAAAAAAACTTCAAATTGATGAAAACCTACAAATTGAGGTAGAATTTCAGGCAGAAACCATTGGAAAATATGATTTAGGTTTTAATGGAGAGAATTTTGTGCTTTTAGCAAAACAAACTAACTGTTTGGCACAAGATAAATGTGGTATTCCTGCAGAAAAAATCAAAACTAGCATTTCTAATGTTGCTTGTAAGCCAAATAGTGGCTGTTGCTAAACTAAAAAGCAGGTTTTCCAAATCTTGAAGATTTAGAAAACCTGCTTTTTGTATTTATCTCTAATTCCTAATTAAATATGACTTCAAAAACACTCAAAGAAAAAATCATTAAATACAAAAAACCAATCATTATTACAATTTCTGTAATAACGCTCAATCTATGTTTTGGATTTGACTGGAAATTTACCATTATCAATTTTATCTGGTTACTTGTATAAATTTTGATTACCTTACATCAACATTTAACAAAAAACACTAAATACTATGAAAAAAATTCTCGTTCTTTGCACTGGCAACAGTTGCAGAAGCCAAATATTGGAAGGATATTTGCGCTATTTTTTAGAAGAAAAATCTAAAGAATACTTAGAAAAAACGCCACCCCAAGTATTAGAACAAACTTTTGTGTATAGCGCAGGCATAGAAACACACGGCGTAAATCCTCGTGCTGTTGCAGTAATGCTAGAAGATGAAATTGATATTTCTGTACAGGTTTCTACCAATGTGGAGGAATATAAAAATGATGAATTTGATTTTGTAATTACGGTTTGTGATGATGCCAACCGTTTGTGTCCTGTTTTTCCTGCTAAAACTGCAAGATTACATCACCCCTTTGTAGACCCCGCCAAAGCAACAGGAACAGAAGAAGAGATTTTATCAGAATTTCGTAAGGTAAGAAAAATGATAAAAATATTTGCAGAAAAATTTGTCAATGAATTGTAATTTATAAAAAAACACCTACAAATAGAGCTACATTTTATGAAAATGTAGCTCTATTTGTATTCATTCACAATTCACAATTTAAAATTCACAATTATTTAGTGTTTTTTATTTTCTCTAATTCTTTTATATCATTCAAATCTTTGGTTCTTGCAGTAAATTTTTTGTTGCTTATTAAATCTTCATAGCCTAAAAAACTGATTTCTATTCCTTCTATATTTAGTAATTCTCTTCTTTGAAATAAATCTGAAAAACTTACATCATTAGCTAATTTTGGTAAAAAATCTAGTGTAAAATCAGGAAAATCAAATTTAAAAAAGGATTTTTTTGGATTGGGTGCTTGTTCCGCTTCAAAAACTGAAATATCTTGCCCTAAATCTTTTAAGGTATTTAATAATGAAAAATAATTTTGATAAGTTGGATTATACAAAATATCAATATCTTCTTTCTCTATGATTTCGTTGAATAAGTTTTTAGTATAACGAATATATCCGTGAAGACCAACAGCAGTTCCTCCAATAATTAGATATTCAACTTCGTTTTTATTAAGAATATTACAAATAAACAGTATGTTTTTAAATCTGTTTTCCATTTTTAATTGAAAGATTATCTATGTTCTTTTTCACTATGATATGCTTTCTCAAAAAGAGGATAAACTCTTCAAAATCCTTGTTTTCCAATTTTTGCGCCAACAAATCCCCACTAATAGCAGGTCTGTCTGCTTTTAGTTCTTCAAAAGTTTCATATCTCGTTAAAGTTGCCATAAAATTATACTGTTTTTTGTTCCTTTTACAAAGATAATAAAATATTTTCAAAAAAATACAAAATAATTCTTGACTATTCAGTACAAAAGTATTATCTTTGCACAAACAAAATAAAATTATAACAAATTATGATTGGACGACCTAAAATTTTTGACGAAAAAACTGCATTAGCAAGTGCCAATGAGCTTTTTTGGAAAAAAGGATATGAAGCAACTACAACAGAAGAGCTTATCAGTGTAATGAAATTACAAAGAGGAAGTTTTTATCATTCATTCAAAAGTAAAAAGGATTTATTTATAAAAGCTGTTAATACTCACGAAACTGCTGTTTTGCAAGAACTTAGAGAAGAATTGTTAAATAGTACAACACCAATGCAGGTAATTAAAGATATGTTTTTATCCATTGCAGATTGTACGCAAGAAAGACAAGCAAAAGGTTGCATTTTAGGGAATACCATTGCAGAACTTGCAGGAATTGATGATGAACTTGTGGCAAATGCAACATATCACCTTAAAGTATTAGAAGAAATTTTTTATACGCAAATCAAAAAATCACAAGAAACAAAAGAACTAAAAACAACACAAAATCCAGCCCTACTTGCCAAATACTTACTAAATCTTTGGAATGGACTGAATATCACAAGGAGAATTTATACAAAAAAAGAAGAATTATTGCCCCTAATAATAATACAATTAGAAATTATCAAATAAAAAATTATTATAAAATTTAAGTTAGATAAATCCTATTTTTTTATCTAATTTTTGACTGATTAGTACAAAATTAAAATAAATAAACCAATGAAAAAACACATTTTCTTTCTTTTTGCAATGATACTGACTGTTACTTTTGCAAATAACGCTAATGCTCAAACAGAATTATCTGCATTACGTACAAAACACTACAACATTGACAATACACTTGCCGTACAAGGATATGACGTGGTGGCATATTTCACTCAAAATCAAGCAATTAAAGGTGTTAAAACTTTCTCTGCATCTGCCAATGGGCTTATTTATCATTTTGCAACTGATGCCAACCGTAGCCTGTTTTTGAAAGATTACAAGAAATACGAACCTCAATATGGCGGCTGGTGCGCCTACGCAATGGGCGACTATAACGAAAAAGTAAATATTGACCCAGAAACATTCAAAATTATAGATAATAAACTCTACCTTTTTTACAATAGTTGGGAACTAATACCCTCACAAAATGGAACAAAAATGAACCCAATCTCAAAGGAAATGCAGATAAAAATTGGCTAAAAACATTCAAATAAAAAATTAAAAAAATTTAATTATAAAAAATCAATGAAAAAACTACTTGTAATACTTTGTTTTACTGTTTTTGGTCTGAATTTGTTTGCACAAGATTCACAAACACCAACCGTAAAAAACCGTGTAGATTTATCTTTATCTGTTGGAAAAGGCACTTTTTCAGTAGCCGCATCTGGCTTTCGTTTGCACCCTGTTGCACTCAAAAAGAAGTTCTATTTAGGCTACGGCTTACGTTATACGGGCTTTTTTGGTAGTAATAAAAATTATATAACTGCTCCTGCGGAAGTTTCTGAAGGGAATTTTTTTAAACCTCAAAATAAGGCAAAACTTGATACCATTACTTTTGCTACAACACAAGCAAATTCTGTTAATTTGAATGTGCATTTAGCGTATGCTATCAATCCTAAATTACTCATAGGATTTAATATTGATGCTATTGGTTTTAGTTTTGGAAGTCCAAGAGGTGGCATTTTACAGTCAAATGGCGTTTTAAGTAGTGTACAAGCAGAAGTTTCTAGTTTTAATATATTGCTTACTGGAGATTATGACAAAGGCAGTCTTAATTCTGAATTTTATGGATTATATGCACTCAATGATAAATTTAGCTTAAAAGGTGGTATTTCTTTTATTTTTACAGAATATACCACCTATCAAAAAATTGCATCTAACTTCAATAATGACACTTTCCGTAACAAAAATCTAGGTTTGATGTTGGGTGTGGCATATTCTTTATAAAAAACTAAAGCTAAAAAATATAAATATGAAAAATATCATTTCGTGGATTTTGAGAATAACAGCTACCGTTATTTTGTGGCAAACGCTATATTTTAAATTTACGGCGCACCCAGAATCCGTAGAATTATTTACCAAACTTGGCGTAGAACCTTGGGGAAGAATTGGTACGGGTATAATAGAACTAATTATAGGAATATTGCTTCTTATTCCTTCTACTGCATTTTTGGGAGCTTTTTTTGGTGCAGGCACAATGTCTGGTGCTATACTTTCACATTTAGCCATTATTGGAATAGCCTCTAAAAATGATGGTGGATTGCTTTTTGGATTAGCTATAATAGTGCTTGTTTGTTGTCTTATTATTATGATTTTGCATAAAGAGCAAGGACTTTCATTTTATAAAAGAGTAGTTCAAAATAGATAATAATTATAATACAAAAAATATTAAACTATCTTATTGATTTTTTATAATGCAATAATTTCTCTAAAATAGCTATTTTTTTATTAAATTGCTGAACTAATCTGACTTTAATAGAAATTTTAAGGTAAGGTAAGTTTTATAAATTATTTAAAACCAATAAAATACCCAAAACAAATGAAAAATATCACAAAAAAAATGTTTTTATTACTTCTAATTGTTTTCACAACAAATAGTAATATTTTTGCGCAAAAAGAGTTGACTGTTGCGAGTTCTAAAATTACCTTCAAAATCAAAAATGCAGGTGTTTATGTCAATGGTTCATTTGGTGGCTTGGTAGCAACTATCAAATTTGATGAAAAAGATTTGAAAAAATCTAGCATTTCTGCAGTTGTGGACGCTAATTCTGTCAATACAGAAAACAAATCTCGTGATAATCATTTGAGAAAAGATGATTATTTTGATGTTGCCAAATACCCAACTATCAAAATGGAAACAACAGAAATTGTACGTTCTCAAAGTGGAAATTTCATTGGTTATTTTGATATTACAATGAAAGACAAAACAAAAAAACGTGTTGTTGTACCATTTACTTTCAAAAACAATGTTTTTACCGGAAAACTTACATTAGACCGTAGAGATTATGGCGTAGGCGGAAACAGCGTAATTATGGGTGATGAGGTTGTTCTCACGCTGGAAGTTACGGTAAAGTAAGCCCACAAATAGCCCACAAACTCCCCAGTAATGTTAATTTCTCGTTTTGGGTGGCATAAATGCCACCGCTTTACATAAAAAATACATTATTTTATGGTTTTATGACTTTTTTGATGTATAGAAGTGGCATTTATGCCACTCTCGTAGAGCAAAAGCAAACATTGATAGAAATTAACATTACTGCCCTAACCCCCAAAGGGGGAATAAATACAACAAAAAATGTATTTCTAAGCCTGAAGGGCTTAAACAATCACTCTCCCCACGTAGAACATGGGGAAAGTGATAAAATGAATAAAATAAAAATTTTTCAAAAAATGTATTTAAAGTCCCCTTTGGGGATTTAGGGGCAAAAAACATGATTTTCAAACAACTTTCAGAGCAATTAGCAGCATTAGGTCATCTAATTTCAAAATTAGAGGATTATCAATATGTAAGTAAAATTGAACATTTGGGAAATGTGAGCATTGGTAGCCACACAAGACACATTATAGAAATGTTATTGTGTGCTACGCAAGGCTATAATAATGATAATGTTGATTATGTAAACCGCAACAGAAATCTTTTGTTGGAATCTGATAGAAATTTTACATTATTTACTTTGCAAACCCTTGAAAATGAAGTAAATAAACCTGATAAATATCTAAAAATGGTTACTGAAGATGTTGTCAATTTTGCAGGAAATTTGGAAGATAATTTGCCCGTTTTTACGACTTATTTTAGAGAAATAATTTATAATACGGAGCATACCATTCATCATTTGGCACTTATAAAAGTAGCTTTAATTGAAATGAAACTAAGTAATTTTATTGATGAGGATTTTGGAATGGCATATTCTACTATCAAATATCAAAAAGAAAAAACAGAAACCCTGTATTTAAAGTCCCCTTTGGGGATTTAGGGGCTACTACACTAGTATCAACCTTGTCATCAAAATCTCTTTAAACTTGCGGAACATTCCAATAATTTTTAGCAAATCATCTCTTTTGACACAAGAATAGGGTTCAGAAATACAGTATTCTTTGCCTTCCATTATCACAAAACGACAGTTTGCGCCTATAATTTCAACGCCATACATAGGCAAACCATTTTTATTTACTTCTTGTGCTATCAAAAATGCCTCTAAAAGCTGCCCCATTGGGTCGCCTTTGGGGTTTTTGGAGGGTTTGTATTCTTGAAAATGAAAATAAGGTGTTCTCACAACATCTAAAACGCCCATAGCCATCATAAAATCAGATTTTACAGTTAATTTTATGCCTTCTACTGTTGTAGAGATAATTTTATCAAAAAAAGTAACAATATTTCCCTCTGGGGTAAGATTGCCTAAATCTAAAATAAATGATAAAAATTTCATTTTTAAATCCTCCTCACTCCAACCAGTTATGTTTTTAGTAGCTTCATTTAGTTTTCTATCAAAAAGCTGCTGCTCAGAAGTATCAAAAATGGGCAAATCAATATTTGTCCATTCCTGCATTAGTGGCGTTTTATAGTCCATAATACATTTAAGATTAAACATAAAAATCAAATCTCCCTCTTTGTATTGCTTACCTTTTTCATTAAAATCTTTTTGAATTTGACTGACATTTAGGTCGTCTTTTTGGATTTTCTTTGCCATTTTTAGGATAATTTTAGAAATATTTTAAAGTACAAATATACATAAAATAGATGTTTGTAACCTAAAAATTCTTAATTTTGGAAAATCTTTAATTACTAATTCCTAATTTAAAATTCCTAATTCAAAAAATGCAAGATTTCCTTCCTCTCAATGGCACAGACCACGTAGAGTTTTACGTTGGCAATGCAAAACAAGCAGCTTATTATTATCAGTCGGCTTTTGGATATGAGCTTATTGCTTATGCAGGTCCAGAAACAGGCGTAAAAGACCGTTCTTCTTATGTGTTGGCACAGGGAAAAGTGCGTTTAGTGCTTACAACTTCATTAGACAGTAATTCTGAAATCTCCGCACACGTACACAAACACGCAGATGGCGTGAAAGTGCTTGCTTTGTGGGTTGATGATGCAGAAAGTGCCTACAACGAAACTACAAAACGTGGTGCAATCAGCGTTTATCCACCTAAAAAATATACAGACGAGTTTGGAGAAGTTATTACTGCATCTATTCAAACGTATGGAGAAACTATACATACGTTTGTAGAGCGCAAAAACTATAAAGGTGCATTTTTGCCAGGTTATCAACCTGCAAAAAGTACCTTAAAAACAGAATCAGTTGGACTTTTGTACGTTGACCATTGCGTAGGAAATGTAGAATTAGGCAAAATGAACGAATGGGTGAAGTTTTATGAAGACGTAATGGGTTTTAAACTTATTATTACTTTTGATGACACTGATATTTCTACTGAATACACCTCTTTGATGTCAAAAGTGGTTTCTAATGACAACGGCTATGTGAAATTCCCTATCAATGAGCCTGCACAAGG
>JANYGM010000446.1 GCA_025362415.1 bacterium | reverse complement strand
CCAGGAGTAACAAAAGATAAAACTATGCGTAATGTTGCTAATGCCAAAATAAATTGTGTGTACGAAAGTCTGATACAACAACAAAATATAAAAGACCTTTTAAATATGTTTGGTACGAATCTTGGTTTGACACTTGTGATAAAAGCAGAAACACCACCAGCAACAAGAACAGGATTTAGACCAAATGGTCAAACGATGCCTATTAATGCTAATGGACAAATAGTCATTTATATTAACCCTGATTTGCAAACAAATGGACATTCTCCCCTAGGTATTGCTAAAACCATAGCACACGAGATGATGCACGCAAAACTAATGGCTATGATACATAATGCTGGAGGAATGAATACAGCACAAACACAACTAGCAAATGTAGCACAGTGGACAACAATGGCAGATATATTTACAGATTATGCAGGTGCAGAAAATCTGCAAAATGGAGTACAACACGAATTTATTGCACTGTATTGGCATGCTGACCTTGTGGCAATGATTGCGGAATATGATAACAATCGTGCTACATTAGCGCAATATGGAGACCTTGCTTGGGATGGACTAGAAATGACAGAGAGATACATTGGATTTATGCCTAATAGCCTTGGATATAGAGATGATAACATGAACAAAAATAGAACAGATACTTCAGATAAATTAAAAGAGGCAAGACAAAACGAAAACCCTTGTAGATAACATTAAATTAAAAAACAAATGAGAAAATATCTTTTTTTAGCAATACTTCTATTAGTAATAGAAAATGCCACAGCACAAAATCAAGGTACAAATTTGTACATTGTATTAACCTTAAATGAGCCTGTAATGGTAAAGAATGTGTATAAACATCATCATCTTCCAGCAAGGAAAACTAGAATGATAGAATGTAGAATGAGTAAATCCATATTTAGTAGTAATTCTTACCGTTATTTTGTGGGCTATCCACTTTATTATGGTAAAGACTTAAGTCTAGCCCCTAAGCAAGGGGCTTCTATTCAAACAGTAAACATCTCGCAAATAGTTACCTTGTATCCTACGGCTCGCTCTGCAGAACAACTCTATAATGATATGCAGCCAGCTGTGGATTATGATTATACACATCAGATAGATTGGTTTTCAGCAGTTTCACAACCAACGCCTCACACAGTTGAATATTTGCAAAGTTTTGATAAAATATTTGTCATTGAACATCTCCCAAATGGTACTGCAAAGGTGGTAGAGTGCAAAATAACTACTACGTTCTAAAGGAAACAAAAACAATTACAATTCCCACAAAAATAGTATTTCTGTGGGAATTGTAATTGAATAAAATGAAAAAACTTCTTTTACGTCAAACAATGTTTCCTGTGGTGTCAGGTTTTTCTACCTGACACCAAACCAATTATTTTGGAAACGAACCAGAATGGGCATATAAATAATCTTTTATAAATAGTTTCTTTTGTTGTCAGAAGGAAGTTTTCAATCCAAAAAGCCTTTCAAAATATTTTTGAAAGGCTTTTTCTACGAATTGTATTCATTAAAAATTCACAATTTCTAATTTATTACATTCTTTCAATAATCATAGCAGATGCGCCACCACCACCATTACAGATAGCCACCATACCATATTTACCATTATTTTTTTCTAAGACATTAGCAAGTGTTGCCACTATGCGTGCGCCAGAGCAACCAAGCGGATGCCCAAGTGCTACTGCACCGCCCATTACATTCATTTTTGTAGGGTCAATATCCATTACTTTTGCAAAAGCCATAGAAACTACAGAAAATGCTTCGTTTATCTCAAAAAATGAAATATCTTCTTTTTTCAGCCCAGCACGTTGTAATGCAATTGGAGCTGCTTTTGTTGGCGCAGTTGTAAACCATTCTGGCTCTTCTGCTGCATCAGCAAAACTCACAATACGAGCAATAGGCTTCAAACCAAGTGCTTCTGCCTTCTCTTTACTCATCAAAACAAGCGCACAAGCACCATCATTTATTTTTGAGGCATTAGCAGCTGTAACAGTTCCTGTTGGCGTAAAAGCAGGTTTTAGTGTTGGTATTTTGTCAAAAAATACTGTTTTATATTCTTCATCTTCTGAAAGAAGTATAGCATCACCTTTTTTCTGTGGAATACTGATAGGTACAATTTCATTCTTAAAATTGCCATTTGCAGTATTTTCAGCTACTTTTTTATAAGAATTGATAGCAAAAGCATCTTGCTCTTCACGTGTGATACCATATTTTTCAGCAGTAGCATCAGCAAAAGTTCCCATTGCTTTCTTCACATAAACATCTTCCAAACCATCACGCACCAAACCATCTAAAAACTCTCCATTGCCATATTTGTAGCCAAAACGTGCCTTAGGAACATAGAAAGGGATATTGCTCATACTTTCCATACCACCTGCAATAACTACATCATTCTGACCAAGCATAATGCTTTGAGCAGCAAGCATTATGGCTTTTGTACCAGATGCACATACTTTATTAACGGTTGTAGAAGGTACGTGGCTACTCACGCCTGCCATAATCATAGCTTGTGTAGCAGGTGCTTGCCCAAGGTTAGCAGAGATTACGTTGCCCATATATACTTCTTGTACTTCTTTTGGGTCAAGGTTTGCTTTTTCTAGTGCGCCTTTAATAGCATTTGCACCTAATTGTGTCGCAGAAAAACCACTCAAAATGCCTCCAAAACTACCAATAGGCGTTCTTACAGCAGAAATAATATACACTTCTTTCATTATGTTTTTTGGTTTAATATTTGGATTAGATATTTAAAATACTGCTACAAAAGTAGCATTTTTTTTAGATTTTATAGAACTTTTTTGCTAGAAATTCCTTAGTAAATTGATGTTGTGAAATTGGAGAGTTACATACAATTATTTTTGTTGTTATGTAAACCGTTTTATTCCTAATAATGAACTTTTTGAGTTAATAAGTTCTTATTTGATGCTATTTATTAAAATATTTTTTTATCTTTACAACACGTTTAGAATTAAATAAATCAGAAATAGAGAAAATAGACACCAATGCTTTTGTTACAATGAACAGCATCAAAGATGCAAAAGGCGGAATAGTCAAAAAAAGACCCCTTGCAACACTAAAATAATCCGTTAAAATTTTTGGAAAGTTATACTTTTAATCAAAAATAAAATGAAAACATTTATCTCCACTCTAACAATGGTTCTTTTATTTTGCCAAATAAGTTGTAATGAAAAGAAAATAGACAAAATAGCAATTGTTACGCCAATAATAAATGCCATAAAAACTATAAAAATTGATAGTATCAGAAAAATAAACATATTAGAATGCAGTACTGACAACAAAATAAATTTCTGTAATGGTGTCTCGCCTCCATTTTTTAAAGGTGGGGATAAAGAGTTTAAAAAATTTGTAGCTAAAAATTTAATATATCCATCTTCTTCACTTTCAGGCGTTGTTTATGTTGCATTTATCATTGATAAAAATGGGACAGTAGTGAAAAATTGCGTGAAAGTATCAAAATCAATACTTCCAGATGAATTTAATGAGGAAGCAATACGCATAGTGCGGCTTCTTCCCAATTGGACTCCTGCAATGCAAGAAGGTAAACCATTTAAAATACGAAGAAGAGTTCCTATTTATTTTGAAAAAAATAAATAATATCATTTTCAACAAAATACTTGTTTTTTAGTTAGATTTGTGGTATAATAATCTACAAAATGGCTAAAAAAATATCTCCAAAAAATATACAAGAAACAGCACTTGCAACTGAAAATATTGCAAGTGAAAATGTATCTGAAACCGCTTTTGAAAACCTAGATACACGCAAATATATCCTTGTCAAGGGCGCACGTGCCAACAATTTGAAAGGCATTGATGTAGCCATTCCTCGTGGCAAATTGGTCGTAATTACGGGACTTTCAGGCTCTGGAAAGTCCTCTCTGGCTTTTGATACTATTTTTGCAGAAGGACAAAGAATGTACGTTGAAAGCCTTAGTTCGTATGCACGCCAATTTTTGGGACGTATGGAAAAGCCTGATGTTGAGTGGATTAAGGGCGTTTCTCCTGCCATTGCCATAGAACAAAAGGTCGCTACCAAAAACCCACGTTCTACCGTTGGCACAACCACAGAAATTTATGATTTTCTAAAACTCTTGTTTGCACGCATTGGGCGTACTTTTTCACCTGTTTCTGGTGCAGAAGTCCACAAAAATACTGTTGATGAAGTCGTGGCGTGGATACATACGCAAGGAGAAAATACAAAAATCTCTATTCTTGCACCTATCAAAAACCAACACTTTCGTACATTAGAGCAAGAACTCAAAATAGTCCTTCAAAAAGGTTTTACACGTATTTTGAGAGATGATAAAGTGCTTTTTATTGAAGATTTTTTAGCGGAAACTGCTACTAATTCTAGTGAAAATTCAGAGGAAAAAGCATCAGAAAAAACAGAAAAAAAATCTCCCAAAAAGCCTGCAAAATCATCATCAAAAACATCAAAAACAACAAAAGAAAGTGTTTCTAATGATGTTTTAACGTATATTGTAATTGACCGTATTGTAGTGAAAAAAGATGATGAAGATAATTATTTTCGTGTGGCAGATTCTGTGCAAACAGCATTTTTTGAAGGTTTGGGAGAATGCGTGATTGATGTTGCAACCACCCCCAGCCCCTCCTTCAAAGGAGGGGAGCAAAAAGTCAGCCCCTCCTTTGAAGGAGGGGAGCAAAAA
>JANYGM010000433.1 GCA_025362415.1 bacterium | reverse complement strand
TATATGGCTCGTACAATTACGCTGGCGCAAAAAAATAATTGGACAAATCAGGCTAAAATCACTGAAAACGCACTTTCTCCTTATTTTTTGTACCATAATTAAAGAGGCGTTTATAATCTTTAATACGGTTTTGGAGTGCTTTTTCTTTGTTTTTGTCGCTTTGAGGCTGATTGCAGGCTATTCCAAAATCTTTGAAAGGCACAGTTCCCATACGTTTCATTATTTCCAAGCCTGCAAAAAGCGTTGCACCACCTTGACAATTTTGGTCGTCATAGGCTTTGATATTTTCGTACAAAAAGTACGGAGAAAGTGCATTTTCAGTAATTTTAGCCTGATTTGTCCAATTATTTTTTTGCGCCAGCGTAATTGTACGAGCCATATAAGCCACAGTCCAACCTACGCAAGTACCATAATCACCCTGCCCACGAGGTTCTGGGCAATATTTTTTCAAAGAAATTTCTTTTGGAAGATTTTGGTAGTTTCCACGCATCAAGGGCGCACTCAAAGGCACACGCATATAGGTAGCACTATCCAAAATACAACCAGTTTGCGCTGAAATAAGAGAGATTTTTAAAGCTAAAAATAAGATTAAAACAAGGTTTTTCATAGGTTAAAGTAGGGGATTTTGTCCGAAATTCAGTAAATATTTCGGACAGAAATAAGGTATTTATTTTATTTGAACTATTCTTTCTTGCAATTCTTTTATTCTTTCTATGAGCTTATCAAAACTTAGAAAATCACCATAAAACATCTCTTCTGCCATTTTTTGATAATCTTTTTTCCAATCTTTAAAAGCTTTTTCAGGTGGGATAATATTTATTTTAGCAGGAATATGATTGCCATAATCAATGCCTTTGAGAGCATTAAATACCCTTCTATGTGCTACAATTTTATCAAATAATTCTCTGTTTTCAAGTGCATTTTTGCCATATTCAGTATCCATCAATTTTTCTAAATCATACAAATGCCTTGATAACCTATCTCTAATTTTAGCCTCTCCTGCAAATTCTTCGTGCAACAAAAATATCTTTTCTAAGAAGGTTTTGCTAGGCAAAGTAGTTAAAATATTAACTGCTTGATTAGCAAACACTAAAATACGAAATTGGCTACTCAAAATATCATTTATTGGTTGTTTTTGACTTGGTTCTGTAAGCGAGCGGGAACTTATTTCTATTAAAATTTTTGGTTTTATGTAAAAATTATCATTTTTAGGAAGTACAGAATTATATTGAATTTCAATGGTTTGAGGGTCTTTATCTGTATTCTCATCAACTTGTGCAAATAATTCACACTCATTGGAAATACCCCATTCTACAAATTTAGCACTTAGATTCTCCAAAAAAATCTCTGAAATAAACTTGCAAGATGCTTTCCTTAATTTTTTGATTTGACTGTTGGTAATAGTGTCCTCGTTAAAACCAAAATAGCCTCTATCTATTGCTAAATCAATATCTTCTGAAAATCTTTCTATCAAATTCCAGCCTTTGCTTAGAGAAGTGCCACCCTTAAAAACAAGATAAGAAGCCCATTCTAGCTCAAAACAGGCTTTCAACGCCACAGTAACCCACCAATCTTTTTCAATGGCTACCGCAGGAAGTCCACTATTATTGCTTGCTTGATTAAGTAGTGCTACTTGTCTTTTCTTTGGTAAATTTAACCATTTAGTATTCATTTATTTAGCTGTTTTTTAAAATTTTATTTATCCACGCTGGCGCAAGTTTGGCATCAGATAAACGTATTTCTGGTTTTTCCTTTTGTAAAACAACTTGTATTTTTCCTAACATATCAGCTTCCAAATTATCCTGACCAATAGTTTTTAATGCCTGAATAACCAACTGACTTATTTTCCCTTTTGTAGCGAGGTTTTTAGGTGTTGTTTTTTTAAATCTGATTGTTCTTTTTCCTATGTTGATGATACGTGCTGCACCATTTGTAAGAAATACAGTTTTTAATGGGATTTGTGTAGAAAGCCCGAGCGCATTAAGTGCATAAACACCTGTTGGAATGATTGTCGCCTTATCTCTTTTGGCAATAGCAACGGCAATTTCTTCTGTTGAAGGATATAAAATACCTAATTCTTTGTCTATTTTGGGATATAAATAAATACCCTGCGCTAAACGCACAAGTATTTTACTAGCATTGAGTCTAGATAAAATTCTATTGACACTCTCGGAGCTACCAAAATCCAAAAAATCATCTGCAAAAAAAATTGTTCCTTTTTGTGTTTTCTTAATTTTACTCGTTATGTCAGTAACTATCATTGTTTTTAGTATAAAAATTTTGTCCGAAATTTAGTAAATATTTCGGACAAAAAATAAAGCATATTTTTATTGAAAAAAGTCGTTGTTTGTAAAATCCAAACAACGACTTTTCATAAACGTAATTCGTAATTTTTAATTCGTAATTGAACAAAACTACATTCCCAAAATTAGTCTTTCTGGCTCTTCTAATAGTTGTTTTACACGCACCAAAAAGCTCACAGAGTCTTTTCCGTCTATGATGCGGTGGTCATAAGAAAGTGCTAAGTACATCATTGGCAAGATTTTAACTTCTCCATTGACTGCCATAGGACGTTCCACAATGTTGTGCATACCCAAAATAGCCGACTGGGGCGCATTGATAATTGGTGTACTCATCATAGACCCAAAAATACCGCCATTTGTGATAGTAAAAGTGCCTCCAGTCATTTCTGGAATAGTTAATTTGCCTTCTCTTGCACGTGTGGCAAGGCGTACAATCTCTTTTTCAATTTGTGCAAAAGACATTTGTTCTGCATTACGGATAACAGGCACGACAAGCCCTTTTTCAGTAGAAACTGCCACAGAAATATCAGCAAAATCATTCAAAACAAACTCTTCACCATCAATTTGGGCGTTTACCATAGGAAACTCCAACAAAGCCGCAGCGCAGGCAGCCGTAAAAAACGACATAAAACCAAGCCCAACGCCGTGTTTTTCCTTAAATTTATCTTTGTATTTGGTGCGCATTTCCATTACAGGCTTCATATTTACCTCATTGAAGGTGGTAAGCATTGCAGTTTCATTTTTCACCGCTACAAGCCTGCGGGCAATGGTTTTGCGCATTGTGGTCATACGTTCACGCTTTTGAGAACGCAATCCACCATTTGTTTCCACCTTTGCAGGAACTTCTTTAATAGTTTCCTTAGTAACTTCTTTAACTATTTCTTTTGGTTTTTCAGCGTTTAGAGCGTCTTCTTTGGTGATACGTCCATCTACACCAGTTCCATTGACTGTTTTTGAGTCAATTTCTTTTTCTGAAAGAATTTTTGCTGCTGCCGTTGAAGGAACGCCTTTTGCATAAGAATCTTTATCAGAACCTACTTCTGCTTTTGCTTCTGTTTTAGCGTCAGTTTTCACTTCTGCTTTTACATCAGTTTTTGCTTCTGTTTTTGGTGCGCCTGCATTTGCGCCAACTTCAATTTTGCACATCAAATCACCAATTTTGAGTGTATCACCTGCTTTTGCAACAATGCGTAACACACCAGCAACTTCTGCCGTAATTTCAAAAGTAGCTTTATCAGACTCAATTTCGCCTAAAACTTCGTCCATTGCTACTGTGTCGCCATCATTTTTCACCCAACTACCAATAACGACCTCCGCAATAGACTCCCCAAGCGGTTTTACTTTCATTTCAAAAATGCTATCTGCCATAATTATTTGTTGTTTTATATTTTTTTAGGTTATTTTTTTTAGATTAAATTTTATTTGTTGTAAATTATTGATTTTATTGGACAATGTGAAGAAAAAATATTAACTTTTATGAATTTTAAAATTCAAATATAGCACGTTTTTCTCCTTTTTAGCAAATAAATTTCAGTAAACTAGTGACAAATAAATTATGATAAATAGTTTTTAGCTTTAAATATCAAGCAGATTTTAGTAATTAGTTGATGTTATGATTTAACAAAATTGAATATAATCATTTGATTATCATAACCTTGTATTCATTCACAATTCACAATTCACAATTCACAATTCACAATTCACAATTCACAATTCACAATTATTCTCCTACCAATACAAATGCCGCCCAAAACAAAGGTGATGCATATTCTTGGCGTATTGTGGTTTGTGCGCTACGAAATGCAGCACGTTTAGTGAGCTTTTTAGTTATCCAGTTGGTATAAAAAGCCGTCATAAACTTCTGTGAAGCCGCATCATCAACTTTCCAAAGCGACATTATGATAGATTTTGCGCCTGCGACCTTAATAGCACGTTGCAAACCAAATACTCCTTCCCCATTAACGACCTCACCAAGCCCTGTTTCACACGCAGAAAGCACCACCAAAGATGTATTTTCCAAATCTAAATTAGAAGTTTCGTAAGCCGTAAGTATGCCATCTTCTTGTAGGATAGTAGAAGTATTATTTTCTGTGTTTTTGCTCAAAATACCCTGCTTACAACCCGCTAAAAGTAATCCAGAACGTAAAAGAGGATTAAAAATAACTTTTTTGAGCGCATCTGCACTAAAACCATCAAAAAAAGCATTTGCTACATTGTCTTTTTCATCAGAAATAAAGAATCCGTGAGTGGCAATATGCAGTATAGAAGGTTTTTTAAAGGCTTTTATGGCATCTTCAGTAGCTTTTTCTTGTGTCAAAACAGTTGTTTTTATCTTAGCTTGCGCAATAATAGTACTAATATTTTCTATTTCTGTTTTTGTGCCAGGCAAATCTTGCACATCAGCAAAAT
>JANYGM010000317.1 GCA_025362415.1 bacterium | reverse complement strand
TTTGTGGGATAGAAAAACGGCTAATCAACCGCTAGAAATAACTACCACAGAACTCAAAAAAGAGATAGTCCTCATCAAAGAGAAAGAGCTAAAAATGGAACTTTATATCAAGCAAATAAGCCAAATAGACAACCGTTTTGCGCCTTTTAATCCGTAATTTCGCTACAAATTCATAAATAACCCACTTAATATTTATTATTGAGCGGGTTATTTTTTAGATTTTCTCCAAAAAACAAAAGTATTTTCAAAATATTTATCTATTTTTCTTAATTTTGTCTTGTAATATTAAAAAATAAGCAAATTAAGATGATATCAGAATGATAATGAAAGATAAATACGAGTTAGTAATTGGTTTGGAAGTTCACGCACAACTGCAAACCGTTTCAAAAGCCTACTTTTCAGAGGAAAATACCTACGGAAGTATGCCCAATACCAATATTTCTGTCCTTACGCTGGCACACCCAGGCACACTCCCAAAAGCAAATAAAACTTCATTTGATTACGCTATCAAAATGGGGCTTGCGCTTGGCTCACAAATCACAGAAGAAACCATTTTTGCAAGAAAAAACTATTTTTATCCTGATTTGCCAAAAGGTTATCAAATCACGCAAGATAAAACACCTATTTGCATAGGTGGGAACGTCATTATCAATCTTAAAGATAATCAAATAACACCAGAAAATCCAGAAGGAAAAACCATCAATAAAGAACATTCTATACGTCTTACTCGTATTCATTTGGAGGAAGATGCAGGAAAATCTTTGCATATTGATGGTGAAGAAGAATCTTTTATTGATTTGAATAGGGCAGGAGTGCCACTTATTGAATTTGTGTCAGAGCCAGACATACGTAGCGCAGACGAAGCACACGCTTATCTCACAGAAATCCGCAAATTAGTACGTTACCTTGATGTTTGTGATGGAAATATGGAAGAGGGTTCTTTGCGTTGTGATGTCAATATTTCTGTGCGTTTGATAGGGGCAACTGAATATGGAACTCGTGCTGAAATCAAAAATCTCAACTCTTTTTCTAACGTAAAACGTGCTATTGAATACGAGTTTGAACGTCAAACGGCTCTTGTGGAGCAAAATATTACGTTTGGGCAAGAAACTAGAATGTTTGATGCAACCACAGGAACGACCACGTCTTTGCGTATGAAAGAAGCTATGAATGATTATAGGTATTTTCCAGAGCCTGACCTTACGCCTGTCGTGGTAGATAAAACTTGGATAGAACGTATCAAAAACTTGATGCCTGCGCTTCCTCGTGCGCTTTTTCTGAAATTTACAAAAGAATATAATTTGTCTGATTATGATGCAGAAGTGATTACAGCAGAAAAAGAAACCGCTATGTATTTTGAGGAAATGTGTAAAATCACTAAAAACTATAAAGCTGCTTGTAATTGGCTGACTGGAAACATTAAAGGTTATTTGAATGAACGCACTTTGGCATTAAATCAGTTTCCTATTTCTGCTAAAAATATGGCTGAAATGGTTAATTTGATAGATGCAGGCAAAATAAATCATAATATTGCCGCTAAACAAATTTATCCAAAAATGTTGGAAAATCCTACAAAATCTGCTGAAATGATTGCTACAGAAGATAATTTGTTGCTTTCTACAAATATAGCTGATAATGAGGCTTTTAATTTGGAGGTAGAAGGTTTTATTGGTGAAATTATGGCTAATTTTCCTGCAAAAGTAGCTGAATATAAAGCAGGAAAAACTGGACTTTTGGGAATGTTTGTGGGTGAGGTAATGAAGAAAACAAAAGGAAAAGCCAATCCAAAAACTGTGAATGAATTGGTAGTTAAAATGTTAGCCCTCTAAAAGCCCCTAGCAAAATACAAGGATAATAATTAAAATAAAATGAGTGAAAACATAAAAAAACGACAAACAATGTCTTTATTCCCCCTTTGGGGGCTAGGGGGCTTGTATTTACTTTTAGCAATTCTAGGAGCGGTTTTGACTTGGTATTTCAATCTTAATTATATGCTTAATTCTCCTGTGATGCCAACTGTTGCAGAGTTTTTTAGGCAGGGAACTGCTACACCACTTGCGGCAAGTCTTACGTATGATTTGCTTGTAGCAGCGACTTGTGGCAGTATTTTTATGTTTGTAGAAGGCAAACGACTAAGAATGAAGCATATTTGGGTATTTTTGTTACTCGCTATTTTGGTGGCGTTTGCCTTTGCTTTTCCATTATTTTTGTATTTTCGTGAAAGAAAATTACGAGAAAATAATCAATAAATAATCAGAACTACCCCAAAATTACTTAATTTTTATGGCAAAGAAAAAGGAATGGACAGAAGGAGAAATAGTGCGCTATTTCAATTTGAAAAAGATAATTACACCAATGACACCACTAATGCAAGATTGGCTAACTGTACAAACACCAGTTTTTACAGTTGTGGAGCAGGGAATTTTTGATGATACTTACCAAACAGGACGGCAACACATCAATAATTGGAGTGAAGAGGCATTAAAAATGAAATTTATTAGCCCTGTTTTGAAGTTGGGTAATGTAATGCTAGATGAAAACAATGCGGTTTCTTTTTTTGATAAAAAACTAGCCGCAACAGTACAAAATTATGCACTTTCTGTCAAAGCTGATTTTGTGATAGCCAAAGGAATTATGGATTATATGGAAAAACCATATTTTCATTTTCAAGAGTATAAACCTAATAAAAACCCTACTGGCGACTCTATGGCACAGCTTTTGGAAGCATTTTTGATTGCCCAAAAACTGAATGATGACGGAAAACCACTTTATGGTTGTGAAGTGAATGGTGCAACTTGGATATTTTTGATAATGGAAAATGCTAGTTATTGTGTTTCTAAGGCTTTTGACAGCAGGGACAAAGATGATTTACTTTCAATTATTGCCATTTTACGCAAATTCAAATATATTTTAGACACAGTTTTATTGATTTAACAAATAAATTTAACAAATGACTTTACACGAACTTTCCTTTTTGATTTCTGATATTTATTTGGTTGATGAAAAAGTGCAAAAAACTATTATTTCATCAGAAAGCAAAGAAAATCAATCAAAAAATTCAATAGAAAATATACCAGAAAATAACGTACAACAGAACGTACAAAAGTTTGATTTTGAGCATTTTATTCTAAAAAATAAATTGTTTTTGATTGTTTTGCAAAATAGAGATGATATTTATATCAAAAATGCAAAAAATGAACTTGCACTTGCTAATATTATGAAAGCAGTAGCAGGAAAACAGATATTAGTAAAAGAAAATGAAAGTTTTAAAGAAGATAATTGTTGCTTTATCACGAGCCAAAACCTCAAAGATATTACAGAAAATGACCTTACAGGAGAAATAATCAAAGAATTAAATAATTATTTGCCTACAACACTTATCCAAAAAATATTTATATTTGATGAAAAAATAGCAGAAATTTCTCAAAAAATATTCTTAACAAAAAACATTCTTTATCTTTCGGAAAATATCAGTAATGATACAAAAAATGATACAAGAGATAATATTACTTTATTGCAGGCACATTCTATTACTGAAATAGAAAAAGACATCAACCACAAAAAAGCCCTTTGGAAAGAATTACAAGTAATGTTTCTTAACTAATAACTAACTGTTAATCAAAATTTTATGATTATAGCCAATCCTATATATGATGTTGTGTTCAAACGCCTAATGGAAAATGAAAAAGTAGCTAAATTTTTCATTAGCACTTTACTTGAGCAAACCATAGAAACAGTAGAAGTGAAACCACAAGAATTCACTTATAATGACAATATAATTGGAATTTCTCTTTTTCGTCTTGATTTTATTGCGACCATAAAAACAGAAACAGGCGAACTCAAAAAAATTCTTATTGAAGTACAAAAAGCTAAAAATATCACAGATATAATCCGTTTTAGGAGTTATTTAGGAGAACAATACAAAAAAGAAGATATTATTGATGAGATAAAAACAGTTTTGCCTATTACGACTATTTATATTTTAGGCTTTAAATTGCCTGAAATAGAAACGCCCTGCCTAAAAGTTGAAAGAAATTATAAAGATTTGATTACTAAGAAAATCCTTAAAAAAAG
>JANYGM010000356.1 GCA_025362415.1 bacterium | reverse complement strand
AAATAAATTAAGATTTTGTCACACTACAAATATGCTGATGCGCTAGAACAGCTAAAAGATACCTCCAATCAAGATGATAAAGAAAAAGACTATAATCAGGCTTTAATGGCTCTGGATACGTGGCAAGGGGATATTGTGATTACGTCTTTTGTGCAGTTGTTGCAGACATTGATAGGGAATAGAAATAAATTACTCAAAAAATTCAATCATTTTGCTGGAAGTATAATTATTTTAGATGAGGTACAAACCATTCGTTTGGGTTTGCAACCACTTATTGGGGCAAGTTTGTATTATCTAACGAAATTTTTAGATGCTCGTGTGGTAATGATGACCGCCACAAAACCAAAAATATTTTCTTTGGCGGAAAAGGAAATCACCCAAAAACTCAACGAAAAAATAGTAGCAACAGAGCTTTTAGGAGATTTTGTAGATGTTTTTGAGTGCTTTAGACGTACAAAAATTGTTCCTTTATTTGTAGGGAATGAAAAATTAGCAGATGAAAAAGCATTTTTTGATATTTTTGAGGATAAATGGAGTACAGATAAATCTTGCCTGATTGTCTGCAATAAGGTAAAAAGGTCTATTGATATTTTTAAAATTTTGGAAAAAAATATTAAAGATAAAACACAAAACCCTATTTACTATCTTTCTACTAATATTGTTCCTGCGTGCCGTTTTGAGATTATTGAAAAGATAAAAGATGATTTAATTAAGAAAATAGAAAATGATATAAAAATAGGTTTAAAGCCTATTTTGGTGGCTACGCAAGTAGTAGAGGCAGGTGTGGATTTGGATTTTGATATAGGTTTTAGAGATTTAGCTCCCATTGACTCCATTATTCAGGTGGCTGGGCGTGTGAATAGAAATGATAATCCTGACAAAAAGTATTCTCCTTTGTATGTTGTCAATTTTGGTGATTGTAATGCCATTTATGATGCCACAACTGAAAGTCAAGCAAAAATAGCCCTTGCTAATGGTGAGATTTTGGAAGAAAATTATTTAGAAATGATTGATAATTATTTTGATAATATTGCTAACAGAAGTTCGTTTGTAGATTCTAGGGAATTTTTCAAATCTATGCAAGCATTGCGTTATGATGGGGGAAATTTTTCTGTGGCTGATTTTAAAATTATTGAAGACAAAAACTTTGCTATTTCTGTTTTTATTGAACTAGATGACAGAGCCACTGAATGTAGAATAGCATTCCAAAAACTTCTCAACAAAGAAATCAAAAAAGAAACATTTGAGACCTTTAAGCGAGATTTTAATCAAAGAATTATTACTGTTCCAAAATATTTGGAAAAATTGAAAGACTTGGAGAAAGAAAAATCCTATCTCGTTGCTGATAGTATTTTGTGGGTCAAAAAGGCGCAGTTATCAACTTATTATGATATTCAAACGGGATTTATAAGAGATAAAGACGAAAATGATGCAAATGCTAAAATAAACAAAATAAGAGCTATTCTCTAAATAATCAAACAACCCTATGAAATCCCTGCAAATCACCACTATACAATTTCCTGAAATACAGTTGCCTACCTCTGCGGCACACCAGTTGAGGGGGTTTTTTGGCAATCTTTTCAAAGAAAAATCTACGCTACTTCACAACCATTATGATGATGGAAAAAGTATTTATGATTATCCTGTTGTGCAATACAAGGTAATTGACAAAATCCCTATATTGCTGGGTATCAATGTAGAAGAAAAATTAGGGGCTAATCTTTTGGCAGAGTTGTTCCTCAAAATAAAACACCTTGATATCAAAGGAACTAAATACGAAATCCTTAACAAAAACATACAATCTAGCCACAAAAACATAGGAATAGATGACAACGAACTCCACGAATACGAGTTTAAAACCCTTTGGATGGCACTTAATCAAGATAAACACAAAGAATACCTGCACTTAGAAGAACACGAAAAAAAGAAGTTTTTGGATAAGGCACTTACCAATAATTTAGTATCTTTGTGTAAGGGCGTAGGTTATACTATTCCAAAAACTATTATTGCCAAAACCAAACTTATAGAAAAACAAACCCTTTTCAAAGACCAAGAAATGATGGCATTTGCAGGGACGTTTGTCTGTAATATGCAGCTGCCCAACCTCATAGGCATAGGAAAATCCGTTTCCAGAGGTTTTGGAACAGTTTTGCGTGAAGTATAAGATGATTTCAGAAATCTCTACTAAAAGTTCTTTGACGTATGATAAAAAATTTATAAAAGGTTGATTTTTAACCTAAAAATCCACTAAAACAAGGATATTTGAGTTGTGAGTTGTGAATTTTGAGTTAAATACATTGTACTACGTTTGTAGGTAAAAGTAAGTTGTATTACATTCAAAACTTACAATTCACAACTCAAAAAACATTCTCACAGATGCACAGATAATACAAGAAAAAGATAATACAAAAAACTAACTTTTTTCAAAATGGAACTAATCATCAATACTTATGGGGCGTACCTGCACGTAAAAGACCAAATGTTTGAAGTGAAAATCAAACCAAAAGATGCCACAGAAACCCAAATACACTATTTTGCCGTTCATAAAGTAAAAACTATTTTGCTCTCTACTGGAACGGCTCTTAGCTCTGATGCAGTACGCCTAGCCGTCCAAAATAATATTGATATTGTGTTTCTGGAATATGATGGAAACCCTATTGGGAGAGTCTGGCATAGTAAATTAGGCAGTACAACTGCTATTAGAAAACGACAACTAGAAGCAAGTATTGGTGCGGATGGACTTACCAAAACAAAGGAATGGGTCAGCAAAAAAGTACAAAATCAGAAAGATTTTATACAAGAACTCAAAAAGCACCGCCCACAACACGAGGACTTCTTAACAGACAAAACAACCAGAATAGAAGCCTTAGAAACTTCCATTATGGCATTAGAAGGTACAAAAACAGCAGATATTGCAGATTCGTTACGAGGATTTGAAGGGACGGCAGGAAGACTGTATTTTGAAACGCTTAGCTTTGTACTTGCGAAAGAATATCAATTTGAGGGCAGAAGTAGCAGACCTGCCAAAGATGCTTTTAATGCTTTTTTGAATTATGCGTATGGTGTGCTTTATTTTAAGATTGAACGTAGTCTAATCATTGCTGGACTTGACCCTTATGTCGGTTTTTTGCACCGAGACGACTATAACCAGTTGAGTTTTGTCTTTGATTTTATTGAACCTTATAGGATTTTTGCAGATAATATTGTATTTAAACTTTTTTCTGCTAAAAAAGTAAATAAAGCACATACAACTGATATTACCAACGGGATTTCTCTCAATGCAGAAGGAAAAGCACTTTTAATGGCAGCTTTCACCACCTATATGGACGAAGATAGCATTAGGCACAACGGCAAAAATCAGACAAGGACAAATATTATTCAGCATGATGCACACGCTTATGCTCAAATTTTGATAGGAAAATAGCTTTTTAATGGTGAATTGTGAATTTTAAATTGTGAATGATTGCAATACTCTTACACTTTTTGCCCCTAAATTTTCAAAGGAGAGAAATATAAGTTTCACAATTTAAAATGCACAATTAAGTATGATTATATGGGTTTTGTACGATATTGAAGATGATAAAGCTCGTACTACAATAGCTAAACTTTGTAAACAAGCAGGACTTTATAGGGTACAAAATTCTTGCTTTTTAGGGGAAATAGACAGTAATAGGAAAGATACACTTTCTTTACAAATTGAAGAGCTTATCAATGAGGACAAAGATAAAGTTTATATATTCAATATGAATAAAACAGAACTTCAACAATGTCAGCTTTTAGGACAGGCTTTTGATAAAAAACTCATTTCTGATGAAGTGAAGATGCTTTTTTTATGAAATAATCAATCAATTTCTTTTTCTTACCAAAATAAAAACAATATGACACTCACACCTTCACATATTATTGAATATTTGTTTTGCCCTAGATTTACCTATTTTGAGTACGTGCTGGCTATTCCGCAGTATGAAGAGAAAAATTATAAAGTAATGAAAGGCAGAGAGTTACATAATAAAAAATTGGAAGAAAACAAAGATTATCTCCGTAAAAAAATTGGCGTTGTGGACAAACACCTTGACCAATACCTTACTAATGACCTTTTGAGAGGTAGAATTGATGAGGTATTGGTCTTGCAAAACGGAACTATGGCACCATTAGACTATAAATTTGCAGAATACAAAGATAAAATTTACGAAACTTACCTTACACAACTCTATTGTTATGCGTGGCTTATTGAGGAAAATTTTGATGTGAAAGTAGAAAAAGGTTTTATTGTTTATATCCGTAGCAAAAATAAAATAATGGAAGTGCCTATTACAGAGGAAGACAAAAACCTTGTTAGACAGGCTGCTAAGGATATTGAAAATATTATAGATAAAAATATTTTCCCAAAAGCAACGAAATCTAAAAAAAGATGTATTGATTGCACCTACAGGAATATTTGTGTCAAATAATATTCTGATAAAAATATTACATATTTTTTGTAGAATAGAATTTTTTTTGTAAATTGCAGTCGTAAATACTTCTACAAAGTATTAGTTTATCTGATTATGTTTATTTTCCGACCCTAAATTTATAATGAGTAGTCAAAAAATGCTATGTAACTGATTTGTTTTCAAGTAGTTAGGTATTCGGAAAAACTAAATAAAAAACCCTTTAAAACGCCTTTTGGCACATTAAAAATGAGAAAAATAGCTTTTAAAAACCGTATGTATGTTATTGATAATCAAAGGGCTATGAACCCTGACGGATTATTACCCCAAATCCACTAAAACAAGGATTGAAACTATTTCTTAACATTCTTAACATAATTAACATAATATATTATTACCCCAAATCCACTAAAACAAGGATTGAAACAAAGTGGCGTAAAACCCGAGCTACCTACTACTCCAATATTATTACCCCAAATCCACTAAAACAAGGATTGAAACGCAAAATTTGCGCTAAATTTGGGCGCAAATGAGTAATTATTACCCCAAATCCACTAAAACAAGGATTGAAACATAAAATCCAAAAA
>JANYGM010000331.1 GCA_025362415.1 bacterium | reverse complement strand
CATCACAAATGATAGAATTAAAAATAATTTTTTGAATATGGGCGCAAAAGAAAGCATTTATAAAGATGAAAATAAGATAACAGAAGTAGAAAAAATATTAACTAATTATGATTTATTTTTGGAAAAAGCCTTCGTAATTGCTCACGACAGATTAGAATATCAGGATTTTGGTAAGGTGAAAGTAAGCAAGGATTTCTACGAAAAACTAAAAAATTCTCCACAAGTCTATGATATTGTGATGCAAGAAGAAATTAAAAAGAAAAAATAAAATAATTTTATACAGATGTATTTGTAGATACGTCACCGCAGTGCGTATCCACATAGAACAACACAAAAGTGAGCAAAAGCATAATAATTGAGTTGGTACAAATACACCCGCTCTACGTGGATACGCACTGCGGTGCGTATCTACAAACCTAAACACTTAAAAAAATCTTAATTGAAGGAAATCCTAAAAATATCATCATTCCTGATGAACTAAGGGATATTATTGATGTTGGGCGTGGGCTTATCTAAAAATAAATTTTAAAGCAACAATTTTGTCATTTAATATCTTATATTTGAGGTATTAATCACAATTTTAAACAAAATATTTATGAAAACTATTGGGCGTATTTTTGGAATTTTATCTTTAATTTTTATGATTATTGGATTAGTTCCGTTGTTGGGGTGGCTTAACTGGCTGGGTATTCCATTGGCAATTTTAGGGCTGATACTCTCTATAATAGGAAAGTCAAATGGAGGAATGGCTATTTGTGCCGTTGCCATTATTGTAGGAACAATAAGACTGACTATGGGTGGAGGCATTATTTAGCCAATTTGATGATACTTCACGAATAGTCGTAGGCTTTTCGTGAAGTTATTAGCACAAAAATATTTTCAAAATAAAAAGCAAAGCGACATATTTTGTCGCTTTGCTTTTTATATTTGTGGCATCAGTAAGAAATCTAAACAAAGTAAAAATATGACAAAAGAACTTGAAAACCTTATATCACTTCTGAAAAGTCCTATCAAAGAAAATAGAGATTTGGGAATTATTTTGGCGCAAAATTATAAGGAAGAATTTAAGGCGCATTTTGGGTGTGGGGTAGAACTTGCTATATTCCTGGAAATGAATTTAGAATGGAATTATGAAATACCAATCCATAAAATTAAAAGAATAAAAATTGAAAGAAATATACTCACGTCAATTCCTGCTGATATTTTTCTGCTTGAAAATTTAACTTGGCTAGGTATTTATAGTGATTCATTTAGTATTTTTCCAATAGAAATACTGCAACTTCCAAACCTAAAAACATTGGGCTTTTGCAATAATGCCATCAAAGTCTTGCCATCAAAAATAAGAAAATTACAAGGATTACAAAATTTGATTATTGGTGGTGGTAGTAGATTACAGCGTTTACCAAAGACAATTGGAGATTTGAAACAGTTGCGTTGTTTAAATTTGGGATATAACCAACTCAAAAGTTTACCAAAAGAAATAGGAGATTTACAAAAACTAACGACCCTTGTTTTGGATAACAACCAACTCAAAAGTTTACCAAAAGAAATAGGAGATTTACAAAAACTAACGACCCTTTTTTTGGGTAACAACCAATTCAAAAGTTTACCAAAAGAAATATGGAATTTGCAAGGATTAACACAACTTGGATTAAATGACAGTCAGCTAAAAGAATTACCCATAGAAATAGGAAATTTACAATGTTTGAGATATTTAGATTTGAGAAACAACCAACTCAAAAGTTTACCAAAAGAATTAGCACAAATAAAAACACTAGAAAATATATTAATTGAGAGAAATCCTAAAAATATTATCATTCCTGATGAATTAAGGCATATTGTTGATGTTGGGCGTGGACTTATTTGAAAATAAATTTTATAGCGACAGGTTTTGGCGTTCTGTGGATTATATTTGTGGCAGTAATACAATCTAAAACAACCAAATCCAAATGACAACCAACAAAGTATTATTACCAATCCGCAAACTGGAAATTGAAGGAGAATATCCCCAAATGAATCTGCAAAATATATTTGTAGATAGAGGAAATAATTGCCTCAATGAATGCCATTTATTTGTTGCTCATTTTAATACTATTCCCAACGTAATTAGTGAGGATAATATTGATTGTAAGAAAGCCAACAACTGGTTTTTAGAAAAATACGGCTCAGAAATTAAAAAGCACTATTTCATCAAAAGATGTTATAATGAAAGCAAACAGGCAGAACTTGATGATGCTTTTTACATTTTGTTTGATGATTTGCTGGTTGATTTTGACACCAATTGTAAAATTGTAAGATTTCTGTTCTCTAAAACGGAAATCTCAAAAGTGGAAACAACGGTGGCGGAAATAAGAAAATTTAAAATAAAGAAAAAGAAAAAACAGACTATTAGTGTGCTTTTAAATGAATCAAGTGGTATTGCTTGTAAAAAAATCAATGTTACAAAGCCAAAACTTAAAATTGAAGATAATTATAATGATGATTTCAGAGAAATTCATCAAATTATCTACAAACGACTTTCAAAACAAAATGATAAAGGTCTAATTCTGTTACACGGCAAACCTGGTACAGGAAAAACATCTTACATTCGCTATTTAATTACTTCATTGAGAAAAAATGTAATCTTCTTACCGCCCAATATGGCACAGGCAATTACAAACCCTGATTTGATGGGTATTTTAATAAAGAATCCAAACTCTATTTTTGTGATTGAAGATGCAGAACATATTGTTATGGATAGGGAACGGAATGGGAGTTCTGCTGTTTCTGCCTTGCTAAATATTTCTGATGGTTTGCTTTCAGATGCGCTAAATATACAAATTATTTGTTCTTTCAATACAGATATTTCAAAAGTTGATAGTGCCTTGATGAGAAAAGGAAGACTAATTGCTAACTACGAATTTAAAGAATTAGAAATTGAAAAAGCACAAGCACTTTCTCAAAAATTAGGCTTAAAAACCATTATTACCAAGCCTATAACGCTTACAGACATCTATAATCAAGACGACAAAGATTTTCAACAAATGAAAAAACACAATTTAATTGGATTTGCTGTGTGATTTTTTGTTCATTATTGGAAATGAGAAAAATATGTTTATATTTGTGAGTAAGCAGTTGCGTGCTTTGATTTAACTAAAAAAACTAAAAATAAAGAAAAATGGAAACAAACAAATCATTTTCAATTAGTGCCAAGACCTGTACATTAAAATACAATTCACAATTAAATGGTGAAGGTATTTTAAGTGATGATGTCAAATACATCATTCCAATTTATCAGCGACCATATTCGTGGAGTTATGAGCAGGTAAAAAAGTTTTTATCTGATATATTTTCTTCTTATTGGGGAAATGAGGGTCAAATTGTGGAAGAACCAATGTTTATTGGGACTATGCAACTCTCAATAAAGAATGCAAACAACGAGCAAGATATAATTGATGGTCAACAACGACTGACAACATTTTTAGTTCTTTTAAAAATATTGAAGCGAGAATTTCCAAATTGCGTTGAACTTGAAAAAATTGGCTTAAACTGGTTGAGTACAAGAGTAAGCAATGGAACACAGCAAGAATATTTAACAGCATTTATTCAAGGTGATTTAACCTCTAATGATGAAGCACTTAATGCTTATTCAAAGAATTCTTTTCTTGTCAACGAGGTGATTCAAGAACAAATAAAAGACGAAAATGGTAATTCAGCAAGTTTTGATATTGAAAGATTTGTAAAATATCTTTTAAGTAATATTTATTTTGTAGTCATTGAAACCAAAGCAGGACTTTCAAAAACACTACAAATATTCAATGCAATAAATACAACAGGACTTGACCTAAATGGTGGCGACATTTTCAAAATCAGGATGTATGAATATTTGAGAGATAAAAAAGGGAAGGAGGAAACTGTATTTGATGATATAAGCCTTCTTTATCAAATGATTGATGAAAATAATGCAAAACTTGGACGTACTGCAACAGACATAAATGGTATTCTTAGTACCTATCAATATATTTTAATTGCAAAATATGGGCTGCCAACGACACTTTATAGCTATTCAACAGATACGTTTTTTGAAAGATTATTTGACACTATTTTCAATATAAATAAATGGGAGCATTTCAAAAATAATGTAGAAAATATTGTTGAACTCTCAATTAAGGAGATTGAAAGAATTATTGAAGTTCGTTACGAGTGGGAAAACTCTGAGTATTTGACAGCTGAAGATGCTTGTGCAATACACTTCATTTGGTTGTCAAGGTATGGACGCTATTGGGCTTTAATTTTTGTTTTTCTCTACAAGTTCAAAGGTGAAAAAGATTATTGGGATAATATGCGCTTATTCACAAAACAATTAAGCAAACTGTACGTAATTTACAGTATTAGGTTTGCAAAAGCTATAAATGAAATTCATACCTTTACCTATTCACTTATTAAGGATATTATCAATAAATCCTTTGAAGAGGTAATGAGAACGCTCAATGAGAAAATTGGTAAACTTGAAAATCATAAAGGTTGGGGAGATTTTGAAAATGCTCTTGGTGGTGATATTGTTGATAATTCCAAAGTCAAAAATATCATTTGTCGTTTGTCTGCAATGCTTGAAGAAACGTATGAGGCTATTGATAAGGATAGCACAAACAAAATAAGTAATCAGCTCTTTGGTTCTCCTATTGATATTGAACATATCCAATCTTATCACGACATTGATGAAAAGAAAAGAAATAGTATTTGGGAACAATGGGGCAGTGATATAAACTCAATTGGAAATTTGATGGTTTTAGAATCCTCAATAAATAAGTCTATCAGTAACAGAGAATATGCTCACAAGATAACACGGTATCCAGAAAGTCAATATATAATTTGTAAGAAACAAGTTACAGATTATTCAAAATGGACAGTTGAAGATTGTAGGGAACGAAAAGAGTCTGAGATAAAGAAAATTCTAAAATATTTATTTGGCTAAATTTCTTCTTGCAGTCAGGTAGAAAAACCTGACTGCAATAAAAATCTTGTGTGCCGTTATTTTTTAAAGTCAAGTAATTCTTTCATATCCTCTATTATGTTAGTGTTGTGTAAAAATTCAGGCGCACCAAATTCAAAACTAACTCCAAATTTCTTTTCAATAATTTCAATGTTTTTCGTTGTTGCTTTTAGTTCTCCTCCAAACCAATTTGTCCAAACAAAAAGAATATTCTCTTCATTATTCTCTAATTGGTAAAAGTCAAAATCCATACCTTTGTCAAAAATTTTAGGTGAATATTCAATAGTAATTTTCCATTTAGGTTTACTGAAATACCAATTTCTTTTACTCAAATATTTGATGATTGAATAAAATAATTTTGTTTCAATATGGGTAGCTATTCTTGTTTCCATTTATTGGTGTTTTATCACAAACCTAATAAAAGTATTTTTACTATCCAAATAAAAGCCCAACTCACCAATCAAATCAAATGTCAAAAATAGGCTATATATTCCGCTACTTGCATATTGTAGAGAAACTAGACACAGTTACTTACGCTACTTACGAAGAGTTAAAGAAGTATATTGAAAAAAAAGGAAATGAAGATTTGCAAATAGATTTTTCAAAAAGAACGCTTCAACGAGATTTAAAGGAAATAAGAAGTGCTTTTGGAATTGATATTGAATACTCAAAAGCAAATAAAGGGTATTCAATAACAGGCAAAAAAATGGAAAGTAAGGATTTTCAAAGAATGTTAGACGCTTTTTATGTGTTTAATTCTTTGACAATCACAGGAAAAGATATAAAGAAATTTATTCATTTGGAAGACCGCAAAGCAAAAGGTACAGAAAATTTGCACAATATTATTAAAGCAATCAAACGCAAATTTCAAATCAAATTTTCTTATAAAAGCCTTTGGGGCAACGTGAGTGGCGAAATTACGCAACGCACAGTCGCACCTTACGCCTTGAAAGAATTTAAAAACCGTTGGTATCTTTTAGCCAAAGATTTCAAAGATGATAAAATAAAAACTTTCGCACTTGACCGCCTAACAGACCCTAAAATTACTGAAGAAAAATTTGAATATCCTAAAGATTATGATGTTCAAAAGCGTTTTAGTGATTATTTTGGTATCTATAATGGTGCGGAGGAAAAACCACAAGAAATTGTTTTGTTATTTCAAGAAAAACAGTTGGAATACGTGAGAAATTTGCCTTTGCATCACTCACAAGAGGTTTTAGATAATAATCAAGTGAAATTATTTTTGGGTATTACCTTTGATTTTGTGCAAGAACTTTTGTCATTTGGTAGTAATGTGAAAGTTTTAGAGCCGCAATTTTTGATAGAAGAAATAAAAACTGCCTATAAAGATGCCCTCAAACAGTATAAATAACATTGTGCAAAAAACCGTAATTGATAATTCGTAATCCGTAATTGAATTATGGATATAATTTGTGAAGTCGCAACAAAAAATCAATGATTTGAGCAGTTTTTGCCTTAGTTGGTATGCCTTTTCCTAAACGCCTC
>JANYGM010000324.1 GCA_025362415.1 bacterium | reverse complement strand
AGGGTCGCCCCTACATTAAATACAAATATTCTTCAAAACCCCTACAAGATAAGCGTGGAACGTGGGGAAACGGACAAGCAATGTATAGTAGTATGTTCACAATTACTTCTCTTGCTTCTTACCTTTCTTTATTGCCAAATTTCCCAAGATTTTTCTGCTTGCAAATAAAGCATTTCTAAGCCATTTTTTGTACTTGCACCCTGCTTTCTACCGTTTTTCAAAAAAGTAGTTTCTTCAGGGTTATAGACCAAATCATACAAAATATGCTGATTAGTGATGGATTCATACGGAATTTGTGGACAAAATTCTGTATGGGGGTACATTCCAAGCGGTGTAGTGTTGATAATTAGCTGAAAATCTTGCAGAAAAGGTTTCTGATGTTTAAGGATTGTCAAATCATTGTAACTAATAGTATTTGGACTTTTCTGCCTAGAAACTATTTCATAATGTATTTTTAGGTCTTGTAGTGCTGCTATTACTGCCATTGCTGCACCACCATTACCCAAAATAAGTGCGTTTAAACTACTTAAATTGGTGTTTTTAGTCGTTGGATTTGTATGTAAAAGTGTTTCTAAGGATTTTTTGAAACCAAAATAATCAGAATTATAACCAATTTTTTTGCCATTTGAGAATATTTTAATGACGTTTACTGCGCCCACACGCAAGGCAGAACTGTCTAATTCATCAAGAAAAGGAATAATATTTTTTTTGTGTGGAATAGTTACGTTTAATCCAACAAGTTTTGGGTTGTTTTTGATAAAAACAGGAAAATCTTCTAAATTTTCTAATGGAAATAAAAAATAATCAAAATTATTTATCTTTTCATTCAAAAATTTTTCTTTGAAGTATCTTTCTGAAAATGAATGAGATATAGGAAAACCTATTAGTCCAAGTTCGTAAATTTGTGTCATTTTGATAAAAAATTATGATGTACTGAAAAATATTTTCATAAAAATACGAAAAAAAGTATTAAAAAGTTTGTTTGTAATAAAAAAAGTATTACCTTTGCATCACTAACAGAAACAATACCAAACGGAGTGGTAGTTCAGCTGGTTAGAATGCCTGCCTGTCACGCAGGAGGTCGCGGGTTCGAGTCCCGTCCATTCCGCAAAAACCCCTTAATTATACTAATTAAGGGGTTTTTTATTATGCAATAAAATTTACCACAAAAAAAGCCTTTCCAAACTTTGGAAAGGCTTTTTTAATTGATAAAAACAAAATAGTTCTTACTTAATTTTCACTCTTATTCCTTCAGAATGGCTAGAAAATTCTGGTGCATACATACATTGAATAGTGGTGATACCGTTAGAAAAATCCCCTTTTTGAGAAGCTCTAAGGTCATATTCAAATACATAAGTGCCTTTATTCAAATAGCCAATAAAGAAATTAGCCGACAAATCTCGCATACTTTCATAATAACCCAAGCCATCTTGGTATTTGTAGGTAGAAATAGTGCTGATTGGCTCAAAAGCTGATGCACGCATATCTTTTAAGTGTACATATTCCATATTTCTATCCACACGCAACTCAATACGCACTTTTATCAAATCTCCAATTTTGATGTCTTTGCCCTCAATAGGAACAATAATTTTACCTCTATCAGAATCTTGCTCAATAAAAAGCTGTTTTTTGAGTTTTAGAGGCGTTTCTGCTGGTGTTATTTTGTCTAATTGTTCAAAATATTGCCAATAAACTGCTCCCCACGCCACGCCAGCATCTTTTTTCTCTACTTTGATATTACCAAAAGTTGATTTTACTTGGTCAGCTGTCCACGCTGTCTTAAAATACCCTGTTCCTGCTTCCAATTTAACATCTTCACGAGTTTTTGGGTCAATTTTCTCTCCACCAATAGTAATCTCTACAATTTGGTCGCTTGCAAGCGCATCTGCACCTCTACGTAACAAGGCAAAACACGCTTCAGCGGTTGCTTTGGTCGTTTTCCAGTCTTGAGTTTGTTTTTGTTTAAGTAACCAAACCTTCAAATCTTCAACTGCTTTCAAATCACCTGCAACCTCGTCATAGACTTCTATCATAAGTGCTTGTGTTTCTATTGGAGCTTGATACCAATACCAACCACGCTCATATTTCCAATACATTCCAAACTCTTCTGATTTCAGAGAACGCTCTGTAAGTGATTTGATAATGTTTTTAGTGATTATTTTCTCTCCAAAACGGTGCAAAGAAAGTGCTATCATACCTTGCATATACTCATTACGAGCCAACCAGAAAGTTTTTTGTTGTCCTAAATAATAATCAAAAGCCTCTTTTGCAGCACCTGAAACGGGCATATCTTTAAAGTAACTTCTTACGTACAAATAATGTATCTGTGTGTAACCCAAATTATTATCCGAAAACTTACAATTTCCTTTCTTTACGCAGGCTTTTAGTCTTGCATAATCATCAGCTATCTGATTATCAAGGTATTGAACTGCTCTTTGTATCATTTGCAAAGTTTTTGCATCTGTACGAATGGATTTTACGCCCAAAACGTCCAGATGACCAAACCCTGCCACAATATGTTGTGTCATATAACGGTCTGAAGGCATACCCAAAAACCAAGTAAAACCGCCATCACCAACTTGATGCTTTTGCACTTTTTCTAAGGCTCTTTCTTGCTCATCAGCCATACGGTTGAGGTCAAAAAGTAAGCCTACATTACGTTTTCTTTGGCTTTCATCTTTTGCATTAAGCACCCAAGGTGTTTCTTCCAATAAAGCAGATTTCAATTCCTGATTTTTTTCTAAATTAGAAAGTAACGCATCTGGTTGCAAATTTTTCCAAGTATCAAAAACTCTTTTGATTTTTGGATTAGAATTAGCCACATTTGTTGCAATAGAATTAGCATAATAACGTGAAAAAGTCTGTTCTACACACTCATAAGGGTATTCCATAAGGTACGGCAAGGCTTGCACTGCATACCAAGCAGGATTTGAAGTAAATTCTAGCGTAAAACGGTTGTGTTTCAAAGTGTTAGAAGATTTACTAGCAAGCAATTTTTCAAACTTAAATTCTTTTGTTTGATTACCACGAATAGGCAAAGGCATAGTTTCTGTTACGAGCATACGGTTTGTAACGACAGGAATAACCATCTCTTCACCATCAGAAAACGTCCCAGACTTTGCTACAATGCGGTAAAGTACTGCTTGTGCGCCCTCTGGAATACTAATACTCCATTCCAAATTTTGACTTTGTCCGCCTTTCACGTTGAAATCTTGTTGTTTTGAGTTATTTTTCATCAAATCATCAATATTTTTCATTGTCAGGGCATCAAAAAACTCTAATTGAGCTTGTCCTTTCAGTTCTTTATCTACCAAACTCGTAACTTTCACAGAAAACATCATTTTGTCATTTTCTCTAAAAAAACGTGGCTGATTAGGTACAACCATCAAATCTTTTTGTGTTACGGTTTGCTCCATTTTTGAGCCAATTTTTAGGTCTTTCGTGTGTGCAAGTCCTAAGAATTTCCATTTGGTAAGTGCCTCTGGAATAGTGAATTTAACAATTATCTCACCATTTTCATTGGTCTGCAAAGTAGGAAAGAAAAAAGCAGTTTCATTGAAGTTTTTACGAATTTTTACATCTCCAAAATCAGGTTTTTTAGTTTCTAATTTGCCTTCTTTTGTGATTGGTTTTTGGGTTACAGTACCTTCTTTTGCATCAGCTTTCTCTGCTGTCATCACAGGAGCACCTGCCATATCATTAACACTCTCTTCTTCCATTTTTGCTTTATCTTTGCCGTTTTTAGCCATTTTTTTAGGGCTAACAGTTTTCATTTCCATTGATTTTTCTGCTCTGTCGTAGCTTCTGTATCTACCTCCGTGATAATACATAGAATAATAATCCAAAGAAAACATATTGATACTTCTGTAATAAGGAGATTCACCACCACCAACGTAGTTATTCCAGTTGTCGCCTGCACGTTCTCTAAAATTCTCAATGCCAAAAGCACCATCAGAATCCCAACCCAAACGAGCATAATTATTTCCCCAAACATTGAAAGAAAAATAATTTGTTCTAAAAACATCAAGGGAGGCATCATAAAGTGTAGCCACCATTTCTGCTACAATTTTATCTGCATTTTTGCCTTTTATTTTCAGTTTCCACTCTTCTGCTTGTCCAGGAAGCAATTTATTTCTAAAAGTTTCAAACTCAATATCAAGTTCTTTGTTGCTATAAGGCACATCAAGGGTAAAACTTTCGGCATAAGCACGACTATCCAACATAAAAACAGTATGCACCGTAATACCACCACGGTACTCTTCTTTGATAGGAATTTCAAAGATTTTCTGTTCTTTTTTGAGTGTAAGCCATTGTTTATCAATGATTTTTCCGTGCAATTCTACTTCATACAACATTCTGATATTGGCGGCTGTGCCTATCAAAATTTGTGCTTTTTGGTTTGGCTCTAAACTCGTTTGCAAAGGCTTTACAAGTTTGATATTTTCAGGTGTAGTTTGGCGTGCTTTTGAGTCCATTACATCAAAATAAACGACTTCTTTTACTTCCTGATTATATTTATCCTTAGAAATAATTTCTAATAAATATTTACCTTGTTTCCAATTTTTGATTTTCTCAAGTGAAAAGTTTTTATTTTTTTCAGTATCAAAATTCAAAGAAAAAACAACGTCCTCACGTTCCCATTTGAGAAAATTATTCTCTTCTATGTATTCGTCAGTAGGGAATTTTTGCTCAAATTCTGCTTTTGTAAACATTGGTTTGTCTGGGCGTTCCCACACACGAGAGCGGTAGGTACGAGAAGGCATTTTGAGTTGATACACTTTAATTTCACCTTTTGCAGGCTCAAATTGCCCTGCTAAGTTATTGGTAGAAATAGTGTATTTTTTCTCTTGGATTTTGTCTTCTGCCTTATCCAAATCTTCTACATTCGCACCTACTGTCAGTGCCTTATAACCTACATTGATGTTGGTTTGAGTGCTATGAGTTTCTCCATTGATGTCTGTAACGTCAGCATAAATGGTATAAGAAAATGTTGGGTCTGATTTTTTATCTACTGCAAGGTCGGGCATAGCATTAAAATCAACAAAAAACTTACCATTTGCGTCTGTTTTGGTAGTTCCGTTGATGATTTCCACACTTGGAGAATTGGGATAATAACCTCTATAACAATACCACCAATATGGAAAACGTGCCACACGTACAACTCTATATTTTACGGCTGCATTATCAATATTTGCACCAGAATATGCCTTTGCAATACCTTCAGCCTTGATATTTTCCGAAAGTCTAAATGAGCCTTTTGTAGGCTCAAACTTCACTTCAAATTTAGGGCGTTTGTATTCTTCCACAGAAACAGAAGTGCTACCAGAGTGATTTGTAATGGTCATATTGCCCAAAAGTCCTTTTGTAGGCGCAGTAAAAGTACCATTAAACGACCCAAATTCATTAGTAGTAAGGTTTTGAGTAGCAATAACTTGGTGATTTACATCATAAAAAGTAACTGCGGTTGTCGTATTTGGGAGTATTTGGTTGTTTTTGTGTCCGTCAGAGCTAAACATTATTCCTTTGAAATAAATGGTTTGTCCTGGTCTGAAAATCATTCTATCCAAAAAGAAAATAGTGCGTGTTTGGCTTGGATTAGGATTATCTTGTCTTTGTGTAAGTGCTGCGTTTCTTCCATAATAGTTGTTTTCATCAATATTTTGCATACTGATAAAATCTTTTCCCAAAGAAAAATCTAGCCAAAAACTTTCATTATAATAATAGTTTTGCCTTTCATTTTTGATGGTAGGAATAATAGCTTTTCCTTCTGTATCAGTTGGAAAACTCCCGCCACTTTTTATCTCATAACCGCCTGTTTTGTCATTATAAATGTTCTTATAAACATTTATTCTCACGCCCACAAGTGCCTCGCCTGTTTGTCTGTGCAAAGCATATACTTCTGTGGTAGCATTTCCAAGATTTCTGGTGATGTAGGTAATGTTAGAAAATGTTGTAAAAGCATAAGCAAGTGTATTTTGACCAAATGCAAAAGAGGACAAATTACTAGCCAAAATCATATAATCACCTTCTGGAAGCCCTTCCAAAGCTATTTCTGTGTTATGATTTTGATAATCTTTGTTTGCGCCTTCATCAGGTGGAAGTGCCACTTTGATAGTTTTGAGCGGAGTTTTTGCCAAAAAATACTTTATAAACTCCACTTCTCTATCTACATCATAGTTGCGGTAATTTTTTGCACGTTGTTGTTTTACCTCCTCTCTCGTGATTTTTATTACTCTGTAATGCAATTCAGAAATATTAGCAAAATCAACAGAAACTCTAAAGTTTTGGTTTGGAGCGTTGGTTTCTTCTATTTTTAGGTTGATATTTTTTGCTTCAAGACTATTTTTGAGAGAGCGACAATCTTGCGCTCCTGCGCTGTTTGGAAAGCGTGCAATGGCATCATTACATATTGCAATAGCTTTTTTCTTATCAAAACGGTTTTCGTCACCTTGCAAACGGCGGTAATTGTTGGCAGTCGCATTAGAAATAGCGGCAATTTGATAAGTTACTTTTGTAGAGATAGGGAATTTAACTGTTTTTTGCTCCAAATTTCTCAAAGATTGCAAATACAAATCTTCTTTATTAGTCAAAATCAGATGGTTTTTCACGAAGGCAAGGCGTTTCAAATCTACATCAACAAAAGCAGATAAATCTGTATCATTCAAATGAAATTTTGTAATGTCTTGTAAGATTTGCAAAGCAAAAAACTTATAAGAAAGTTCGTCTTTGGTTTCTAATTTCAGTGCGCTAAACACTTGTGCATCAGCAATATAGTCAGCCTTATCTACTACAAAAGCATAAGAAGGTTTTGTAATAGCTGACTCATCATTCATATAAAAATCAACGGCACGGTGCGCCAAAAAATCATATAAAGTTGGGCGGTAATTTTCACCTAGTGCGTTTCCTTTGTTGGTTACGGCATCAAAAATATCAATTTTAATCTTTTGCAGTTCTTCTTTATTTTGAAGAGAAAGTTGATATTGTGCTACAGTTTCTTGGGTGATTTTCTCCAAACTCCACGTTTCTATGTCATCATTTTTGAAATCTTTTGTTTCAGAACGGTTGCCATATTTCCAACGGTTATTTTGGTAATATTGCCAATACAAATCCCCTAAAACAGAGTGTAAAAGTGGCTTTACGGGCATTTGTGCTACATCTACTTCTTGTTTGAGTTTGACAAGATTTTTCACAAAAGCATTTTCTTCTTTGTATTCTGTGAATTTTAGCTGATGAATAATAGCCTTAACGAGTTGTTGGGCATTTTTCTCTTTTTTGGCTTGCTCATAAATGCCATTTACGGCTTTCAGGGCGGTTTCTGGCAAACCGTTGTTTTCTGCATCTGTGACGATTTTCCATTGTGAGTCGTAGGTCATTTGGGCGTAGGTTTGGGTGGAAAAGAGTGTAAGTAAGAAAGAGAACAAGCACTTAATGAGGTGATTTTTCATAATAGTTTTGGATTTTGATAATTGTAATTGTGAGAACTTAACCACCCCTAACCCCTCCTTAGGAAGTAGGGGGATTTTTTGAATAAAAATTGAAATACAAATTTTGGGCCAAAAAACTTAATGGCACAAAGTAGTAAAAAATAGTGTAAATAGTTGTGTTTTTTGTTGAATATTTTACAAGTTGTATTTTGATTGTAGAGATAAGGAATGAGAATTAAATAACTTAACCTTTTATTTTTATAATAGCTTAATAATCAAAGTTTGTAATTGTTTAGGTTAAATATTTAGAAATTGAAACAAATGTATTAAAATGTAGGGGCTGGGCTTGCCCCCATAGCCGTCAGGCTAGGCACTCAAATATCTCTGCACCGTCAGCTAAAGCAGACGGCAAAGAAAGTAAAAAAACAGA
>JANYGM010000318.1 GCA_025362415.1 bacterium | reverse complement strand
AGTTTTTTGAGTTGTCCAATTTCTTTGGGTACGCTTAGGATTTGGTTGTTGGTCAAATCCAAAAAATACAACTTCTTCACGTCCACAAGCCCGCAAGGAAATACATTAAACTGATTGTTTGCTAAAAATAAGGTACTTAATTTTTTTGTTTTTCCTATTTCCTTTGGGAGATTTTGGAGTTGATTGTTATTGATTTGTAGCCAATCTAATTTATGTAGATTTCCAATTTCTTTTGGAATTTCTTTTAATTTATTTTCTTGCAGGTAAAAATGTGACACATTTTTTAGTTCAGAAATTTCTTTTGGAAGAAATTCCACTGCATTTTTCTGTAAATTTAAATGAGTTAAATTGCTCAAATTGCCTATTTTAGAAGAAATATTTTTTAGATTATTGTTGGGTAAACTCAAAAAAGCCAAATTTTTTATTTGATAAATGACCTCCAGTTTTTCTTCAGGCAAACTGGATAAATTATTTCCAGAAAGCATCAAATGCGTTAAATTTGTAAGTAAAGCGAGTTCGTCTGGCAAATCCTCTAATTCATTATTACCTAAATCAAGTTGCTGTAAATAAACTAAATTTCCAATTTCTTTGGGAATATTTTTAAGTTTATTCCAACAAAGATTTAAGATGGTAAGGTTTTCTACTTGTCCAATTTCTTTAGGAATATTTGCGAGTTGATTATTGTGCAAATCTAGTTCCCACAATTCTTGTAAAAGTGCAATTTCTTTAGGAATTTCTTGTAGTGCATTTCCGTTTGCTTCTATTTTTGTAAGCTTTGTAAGTTTACCAATTTCTTTGGGCAGGTGTGAGAGGGCGCAGTTATCATAACGTAAGAGTTTTAATTCCTTCAGATATTTTATTGATTTTGGGATAAAAGTAATATTATCTTGGTCTTGGTATTGTATTTCATCTAACACATATCCTTTTAAAAAATCATTTCCATACTCGTTATCCTCAAACCAATTTTCCTGACGTTCGTGCGCTTTTAAATACAAATATAATTCCTGATATTCCTTTAAAGACATACCAAAATGTGCCTCAAATTCAGTTTTATAATTTGGAGCAATATTAAAAGCAAGTGTTATATTTTCCAAAACATTGCTTTTTAGTAAATCAAGTAGGTTTTCAAATTCTTTTGTCATCTAAATTTCTAATGAAAAGTAATCTGTGGATTTGTTTTTTTGAGTGTTTTTATTTCGCTTTTAAACTGTATTTTCTGTGCATCATCAAAAAACAAAGCACGTAATTTCTTTAGATTTTTGAGTTGTGTAGGGAATATTTTTAGCGGATTTCCTTCTAAGTAAAGCATTTCCAAATCTTCCAAGCCTTCCATTTCCTGTGGCAATTCTTCAATGTTATTGTTTTTCAGATAGAAGGTATGCAGTTTTTTGAGTTGTCCAATTTCTTTGGGTACGCTTAGGATTTGGTTGTTGGTCAAATCCAAAAAATACAACTTCTTCACGTCCACAAGCCCAAAGGGAAATACGTGAAACTGATTATTTGCTAAAAACAAAATCCTTAGCTTTTTCATTTTTCCCATTTCTTTTGGAAGATTTTGGAGTTGATTGTCGTTGATTTGTAGCCAATCTAACTTATGTAATTTTCCAATTTCTTTGGGAATTTCTTTTAATTTATTCTCGTGAGCATACAGCATTTGGACTTTTTTGAGTTTTCCAATCTCTGCTGATAAATATTCTAACGTATTTTTTTGAAGTTCTAGTGTATCCAAATTAGTCAAATCACCTATTTTGGTGGAAAGTTTTTCTAGTTTGGTTTCATACAAATTCAAATATTCCAAAGTTTTTATTTTCCAAATTGGGGCATTCTCTCTACTAAGCAAATCTCCAAAATCATTGTTTTGGAGTGTCAAATGTGTTAAATTTGTCAAAGACGCAAGTTTTTCTGGCAAATCTGTTAGTTGATTAAGACCAATATCTAAAATTTCTAAATAACTTAAATTTCCAATTTCTTTGGGAATATGTTTTAGATTATTATTCCAAAGATTTAAAAGTGTAAGATTTTTGAGTTTTCCAATTTCTTTAGGAATGATTTTAAGTTCATTTCCTCCTAATTTCAGCTCTTCTAAATCTTGTAAAAGTACAATTTCTTTAGGGATTTTTGCAAGTTTATTGTTAGTCAATTCTATTTTTTTGAGCTTAGTAAGTTCAGAAATTTCTTTGGGAAAATTCGTTACAGCGCAATTATGGATATACATTTCTTCCAAATCCTTAAGATGTTTGATTGATTTTGGAATAGATGTAATTTCTGGCTCATCTTGGTAATTTAATATTTTTATTTCTAAATCATTCAAAAAATCATGTCCATACTGGTTGTCGTCATCATACCATTTATTTGGGTCTTCGTTTTCTTTCAAATACAAACATAATTCTTCATAATCTTCTAAAGGCATACCAAAATGTGCCTCAAATTCAGTTTTATAATTTGAGGCAAGATTAAAAGCAAGTTTTATATTCTCCAAAACATTGCTTTTGAGCAATTCCAGCAAGTTTTCAAATTCTTTTGTCATTATTTATCTTTCTTATCAAATGCGTCCTGCAAATCATCACAAAGTTCTGCATTGCTGCCGTCTGCTGTGTGGTCATCAAACGACCACTGACACATTGCCGCTTGTGTATCTTTGGTTGTTCCCACAAAAAACACGTTGGCAGTATCCGCCAGATACACCCAACATTCATACAAAACTTTTTCAGGGTTTTCAGTAGCCACCACGTCCCAAAGTTCCACAACGGCTTCATTTATATCTCCGTCTCCTGTTTGTTCCAAAAAATGTTCTGCCGTTGTGTACTCGCCACCAAAGCCCAAAGTAGCAGAAATAGCCATTTGTTCTAACTGGATTTTGCTTAGTTTTTTGTAGTTTTCTGCATTGATTTGTCTGCAATTTTTGAATTGAAGTGTTGGCATAAAAGTAGGGGTTTAGGTTAAAAATTTGGTTTTGAATAAAATTTATTATTATTATTTTGATTATAAAAGCTATTTTGGTTGCGCATATATCATTGTGCAAGAAGTACTTAAATTATGAAAATCATAACTAGTGCTTGCTTTTCCCCAAGCGTGGGTGTTGCTATCTATGTGGATTTGGTCAGCTAGCCATTTTTCTATAAATTTCCCTTTTTTTATTTCGTCTGCTTCGCTGAAGTCGTCCCAACTAGCATTAGGGTCATAGGGTTTTGCTTGCAAGATAAAACTTACACCAACCATAACGCCCTTAAAAAAATTAAAATCAAAAATAAAATACAACTCGCCAATTTGTATATTCCAAGCAGAATAATTAGAATATCCGTTTTTCACATCATTCAACGCCAATTTATCCTCTCCAAAATGTGCTATCAACTCTTCAATGGTTGTTTTATTAGAAAAAGCAAATTCATTATCTATTTTAAACTCTCCCGTTGCAGGATTTAGAAGTTGTTGGTGCATCTTTTTATTTATTTATAAAATCTGTTTCAATTTTTCTCCAGTAATCACATCTCTATAATTGATAGTACAAGAAGTACTCAAATTATGAAAATCATAACTTGTATTTGCGTTGCCCCAAGCATAGGTGTTGATGTCTATTCTGATTTGGTCAGCTAGCCATTTTTCCATAAATTTCCCTTTTTTTATTTCGTCTGCTTCACTAAAATTATCCCAACTGCCACTATTACTGTCACTATTACTGTCACTATTACTGTCACCAGAGGCGTAGGATTTGGCTTGCAAAATAAAGCTTATTCTAGTAATGGATTCGTGAAAAAAGTAAAAAGTAAAAATAAAATACAACTCGCCAATTTGTATATTCCAAGCAGTGTAGTTAGAATGCCCTGTTTTGCCAATGTAGTTGGTTGATATTTTTTCTCCAAAATGTGCCTTCAAATCTTCAATAGTGGTTTTATCAGAAAAAACAAATTCATTATCTATTTTGAACTCTCCTATTGCAGGATTCAAAAGTTGTGGATATATAGTTTTCGGATTTTCGTTTTTAGACATACTTGTATTTTTTAGCTTATATACCGTGAACGGCTTGGATTTCGGAAAATGTATTAAAGTCCAGCGGACTGGCACTAGCAAGAGCTAGTGCCGTTCCGCTGGAACTAATACAAATTTATTTTTCCGAAATCCTTCCCGTTCACAGTATAAAAGTTGTTGGTGCATATTTTATTTATTTTCCACCTACCACAATTTCCAGCATAGCATCAGTATCTAGGTACTTTTGAGCGGTATTTAAGATGTCTTCAGAGGTGATTTTTTGCACTTTTTGGATATATTTTTTATAAAAATCATAATCCAAATTATAAAAATGCACACCACCAAACATATCAGCCAAAGAAAAAGATGTTGTAAAACTAGCAGCAAACGACCCAATAAGGTAATTTTGTACCTTTTCTAGTTCTTGTGCGCCAACTTTTTCATTTTGCATTATTTTTATTTCCTTATAAATCTCGTCAATGGCTTGTGTAGTAGCCTCTTTTTTCACGTCTGCACCTATCACAAAAAAGCCCTCACTACCCATAAAGCTCATTTGTGAGGAAATACCATAAGTTAGCCCTTTGTCTTCACGCAAATTTTGCATCAGACGTGAGCCAAAATAACCGCCCAAAATCTCGTTTGTAAGCAATATTTTGAAGTAATCTGGGTGGTTTTTTGGAAACAAAATGCGCCCAATTCTAATAGCAGATTGTATGCTATTAGGGCGTTCTATTACTTCAGATTTGAAAACGGTTTTAAATTCTCTTTGGTTTGTGTCAAGCTGAACCAAACGCACACTTTCTTGTCCAAAATGCTCATTTATAAGCGTTTTGACACTATCCGTAATCTTTCCTGCTGCAATAATTTGGGCATTTCCTAATTGGAAAAACTGCTTAAAGAAGTTGGTTAAATCTGATTTTTGGATAGCTTGCACATCATTTTCTTCCAAATTTTTGCCATAAGCGTGTGTTTCTCCAAAAACTAACTGCCTAAACCTACGTGCCGCCACATAGCTCTCTTTCTCCATATTTACCTTAATGCTTTGAGAAGTACGGTTTTTAAGGTTTTCTAGCTCATTTTCAGGGAAATTAGCATTTAAAAGGACTTCTTTGAGTATAGGAAGGACTTTTGAAAGATATTTATTGAGTGTATATAAAACCACGCCAACTCTATCAAAACCGCTATTAAAGTCCAAAAAAGCACCATATTGGTCTATTTTTTCATTGATTTCTTGAGAAGATAAATTAGTTGTACCTTCTGCCAGCATCTTTGTCGTAAAGTAAGATTGTCCACTTTTGGTATCAAACCAACTTCCTGCAGAAAAAACAAATTCTAACCTCAAAAGGTCTTGCTCACCTGCATTGACAGCGTGAAAAGGTATGCCATTACTTAGCGTAGAACTCTGTGCTTCAAGAATATCTATACTACTAATTGGCTGATAAGCAGGTGCTTGTAAACGGTTGAGCATTTAATCTAGTTGTAAATTGTAAATTAGGAATTGTGAGTTAAATACAAAAATAAGATTTTTTTTTAGCTTTGAAGATTTTTTATGAAAGTTTTATCCAGCCTTTGGAAGAGGTACGAAATAAGAAGTACGAGGTACGAAATTAAAACTTTGATTATTAAGCTATTAAAAAAAATAAAAAGGTTAAGTTATTTAATTTTCCTTCGTTTAAGAAAATAAACCTTACTTTTGTATCAAATACTGTTATACCCACCTGAAAAAAGACAAAATGCAATCATCAAAAAAAATCAAAAAAATCCTACAATCTTGTAATCTTTTAATCCTAGTCCTGTTTTGTGGTTGTACGCCTGCACTCACGAGCAATACGCAGAGTAATTTTGATAATAAAAAATTTGTTGCAGAAGACAAAATCTATGAAGACAGCATTAAAACGGTACAATGTTACCCAAAACTCAACACAAAAACAGAAAGCATACAACCTGCCATTATTTCTTTGGCGCAAGATATTCCGTTAATATTGGAATTTGATGAGATTTCTACTAAAATAAAATCATATTATTACAAACTCTCGCATTATAACGCAGATTGGACACCTTCTGCATTGGTAGAAGCAGAATATACGGTTGATTACAACGAACAACGCATTTTAGAACAACAATTCTCCTCTGGAACGCTGGTCAGTTACACACATTACAAGTTTGTTGTACCCAAAGTAAAAGTATCAGGAAATTATATTATTAAAGTATATCGTGATGGTAATGAGGCAGATATAGTTTTAAGCAAGCGTTTTGTTGTCTATGAAAACTCTGTAAATATCATTCCAAAAGGAGTTTTTAGCAATATTGTTTCAGAACGTGCTGAAAATCAACAAATTGACTTTGATATTTCTTATCCAAATTACGAAATTGTAAATCCGCAAGCTGCCGTAAAAGTAGTTTTAAGGCAAAATTTCCGTTGGGATAACGCTGTGACAATGTCTAATGCTTTTAATATCAATGAATTTCAAAAACTAATGATTTTCACGAGTTTTAAGGGAGAAAATAATTTTAAAGGAAACAACGAATACCGTTATTTTGATGCACAAAGCCTACTTTTTACAGGTTTTAATGTACGAAAAATCAGTATTTTGGATTCTGTTGCTAATATTATTGGCAAAATGCCTGCACAAAAACTCGCAACTGTTCAGCTACAAACAGATGAGTTACGCAGGAGTTATACCCGTTTGCAGGACTTGAGTGGAGGTTTTTTCATAAATCAGTATGAAACCCAAACAGGAAATATCAGCAGTGATTACGTGAAAGTGTATTTTTCTCTAAAAACGCCTAATATCAATGAAGATGTCTTTGTAGTCGGAAAATTTAATGATTTTATGCCAGATGCCACACACAAACTCACCTATGACGACAAAAATGGCACATATCAAGGAAGTTTTTTGCTCAAACAAGGTATTTATAATTATGCTTATGCCACAAAAAAAGATAATAAAATCTCTGAAACTACTTTTGAGGGCAGTTTTCAGGCTACAGGAAATGATTATGAAATTATTGTTTACTACCGTCCAGTTGGTGCAAGATATGACCATATTATTGGTTATAAAGCATTTAAAGTGAATTAGTAGCCTAGAAAGAGATGTAGTAACCCAAGTGGAATGATTTATACACATTAGAAAAAACATAAAAAATGAGTTGGGTAAGAATTTATGTACATTTGGTGTTTTCAACAAAGAAAAGAGAACAATTTTTAGATACAATTGATTTGAGAAAAATGGTTTTTCAGCATATCAAAGAAAATGCTTTGCAAAAAAAGATAAAATTGGACTGCGTAAATGGATATACTGACCACGTACATTGCTTGATAGCACTTGATAATACGCAGACCATCAGCAAAGTAGCACAGCTTATCAAAGGAGAATCTTCTAATTGGATAAATAAAAATGAACTAACAACTAATTATTTTGCGTGGCAAGATGATTATTGGGCAGTTGGAGTAAGTGAAAGTCATTTGGAACAACTAAGAAAATATATCAATAACCAAGAAGAACATCATTCAAAAACGTCATTTATAGATGAAAGGGATAATTTTCTAGCAAAATATGATATAGAATTTGAGCAGGAAGTTTAGTCACTCAAAGTTCTCTGCACCGTCAGCTAAAGCAGACGGCAAAGTAACTTTTTAAAAGTCAGAGAAAAATCTTGACTGTCTTTTATTTTCTTTACTGGAATATTTTTTGAATATCAAAAAACTTGTATTTCAAGGGTTTAGTCACTCAAAGTTCTCTGCACCGTCAGCTAAAGCAGACGGCAAAATAAATTTTAAAAATAAAAAAATGCTTTTGAGTTCTTTTTAGTTTCTTTGCCGTCTGCTTTAGCTGACGGTGCAGAAATATTTAAGTGCCTAAATTATGGAAAAATACAAATTTATTGGAGATAAAGAGCTATTAAAACTTGTCAAAAGTGAATTAAAAGGTACTCTGATAAGTTCTATTGCTGATACTTACAATTGGATTACAAAAACTAATCAAAAAAAAGATAATAATTCAGAAATAATAGCAACATTTGTGATTGATACAGAAGCTAAATTGCGCATAAATGATAGACATTCAGAGCATATAGTGTGCGCTAATGGTGAAATGGTATTGTCAGCTGGAGAAATAACTTTTGAAATGTACAAAAATAATGTTGTGCAAATTAGTCAAATTACTAACCAATCAACTGGATATTGTCCTTCTGTAGGTTCGTGGTATGCCGTAAAACTAACTTTGGATAAAACTAACATCAAATTTCCAGAATATTTTACAACTGAATTTCATTTTAGAATTTGCAATAAATGCAACCAAATAAATGTTATAAAGGAGAACTATTTTGTTTGTCTAAATTGTGAAAATGAGTTGCCAGAAATAGAAGATTAAAAATCACTCAAATATAGTTACTTTCTCCTCTCAAAAAGGATAAACACTAAAATTACTTAAAAAAATAGCTTAAAAAATTTTATATATGAAAAACCTTGTCATAGTAGAGTCGCCTGCAAAGGCTAAAACAATAGAAGGATATTTGGGAGCTGATTTTACCGTAAAATCTAGCTACGGACACATCAGAGATTTAGCAAAAGGCAATAATGCCATTGATATTGCTAACGACTTTACGCCTACTTATGAAGTATCAGCAGAAAAAAAACAATTAGTTTCAGAACTTAAAAGATTGTCAAAAGCTGCTACTGTTGTGTGGCTTGCGACTGACTCCGACCGTGAAGGAGAGGCTATTTCGTGGCATTTGAAAGAAACTTTGGGACTTGCTGATAGCAAAATAAAAAGAATTGTTTTTAGAGAAATCACTAAAAAAGCAATCTTGGAGGCTATCCAAAAACCTCGTCAAATTGATTATGACCTTGTTTATGCACAACAAGCACGCAGACTTTTGGATAGAATTGTAGGTTTTGAGCTTTCTCCTATTTTGTGGCGAAAAGTCAAAGGCGGACTGTCAGCTGGACGTGTGCAATCTGTGGCGGTGCGCCTAATTGTGGAGCGTGAGCGTGAAGTAGAGGATTTTAATGCTAATTCTACCTACAAAATTACGGCTAGTTTTGATTTGGGAAAAGGAAAATTTTTGGTTGCAGAACTCAAAGAAAAAATTTCAACAGAAAAAGAAGCAAAAGCATTTTTGGAAATGTGCAAAGGAGCAAGTTTTTCTATCAAAAATTTGGAAGTAAAACCTGCCAAAAAATCTCCTGCACCACCTTTTACGACCTCTACGCTACAACAAGAAGCAAGCAGAAAACTAAGTTTTTCTGTGGCGCAAACAATGAGTTTAGCACAAAGACTATATGAAGCAGGAAAAATAAGTTATATGCGTACTGACTCTACAATGCTTTCACAAGAGGCTGTGGATAAGGCTACAAGCGAAATTATTGCGTCTTACGGCTCAAAATACGTTCAAAATAGACAATACAAAACCAAATCAGAATCAGCACAAGAAGCTCACGAGGCTATTCGTCCTACGGATTTTTCTGTGCAACAAGCCTCATCAGAACGCAACGAACAGCGTTTGTACGAACTTATTTGGAAGCGTTCTATTGCCTCACAAATGGCTGATGCACAATTAGAACGCACTATTGCGACAGTTGAAATATCTACAACTGATAAAAGAATGTTTGCGGAAGGTGAAGTGATTAAGTTTGATGGGTTTTTGAAAGTTTATTTGGAGTCTAGTGATGATGAGGAAGAAGATGAAGAAAATTCAAAAATGTTGCCTCCCCTCACTGTGGGGCAGTCTTTGGCGTTTGATTCAATGAAAGCGTTAGAAAGATTTTCTCGTCCTGCGCCACGCTATACGGAGGCTAGTCTTGTGAAAAAACTAGAAGAAATGGGCATAGGAAGACCTTCTACGTATGCGCCAACCATTGCAACCATTATCAAACGTGAGTATGTTGTGAAAGAAAATAGAGAAGGAAAAGAGCGTTTGTATCAAGAAATTATCTTACAAAAAACACAAGAAATTACGCAAAAAACGCTGAAAGAGATAACTGGAGCAGAAAAATCAAAACTTTTTCCTACGGATATTGCTATGGTGGTGAATGATTTTTTGGTGGGAAGTTTCAAAAATGTAGTTGATTATTCGTTTACGGTAAATGTGGAGAAAGAATTTGACGAAATAGCCAAAGGAAAACAAAGCTGGATTAAGATGTTGGACGTTTTTTATAAGGATTTTCATCATCAAGTAGAACTTTCTGCGGATATTGATAGAAGTGAAATCAATAAAACTCGTGAGCTGGGCATAAGCCCTAAAACTGGGCTGAAAATCTATGCAAAAGTGGGCAGATATGGTGCTTACGTACAAATGGGAGAAGGTGGAGATGGAAAAGATGAAACCACAAAACCAACTTTTGCCAAACTAAAACCAGGACTTCGTACAGAAACTATCACACTTGAAGAGGCTTTAGAACTTTTTAAATTGCCTCGTGAAACGGGTATTTTTGAGGAAAAACCAATGAAAGTAGCTATTGGAAAGTTTGGTCCTTACGTGATGCACGATGCTAAATTTTACTCACTTGACAAAGAAGACGACCCTTATGCCGTTACAGGTGAGCGCACTATTGAAATTATTTTGGCAAAACGCAAGGCTGATGCAGAAAAATTGATAAAAACCTTTCCAAAACGCCCAGATGTGCAGATTTTGAATGGTCGTTGGGGTGCGTATATCAAAATTGGTGACGACAATATCAAAATCCCCAAAGACAAAGAACCTAAGGATTTGACTTTGGAAGAGTGTTTGGAAATAGAAAAAAATACACCAAAAAAAAACTTTAAAAAGGGAAAAGGAAAAACTGTTGCTGTAAAAGAGGACAAAAAAACAACTAAGAAAGCGGTTAAAAAAGCTCCTGCAAAGAAAAAACCAGTTGCCAAGAAACCAGTTGCTAAAAAAGTTGTAGCCACTGATGATGAACCAATTAAGAAAGTTGTGGCTAATCACTTCGTTTGTTGTGGTGCCGATATTTTTAGTTATTGCAGATATGTTTTACGGGGTTTGGATTGGTAGCTC
>JANYGM010000282.1 GCA_025362415.1 bacterium | reverse complement strand
AAACTTTTCTTGAAAGATAGTTTTTAGTCGTTGAATAATTGGTTTATCTAGGTAAATAATTATTTTTGAAATCTGAATATTCATTTTTACCTGTTGAATAATAGAAATAACAAGGTGAAAAATACAATTTTCTATCTTCTGCGTTTCCAAAATTGCCACCATCTGCGAGGTTTGACTATACAAATTACGCCAGAAGACATAGAACCATCATCTTTCATTTCCACCAAAAACACTTTTTTACTTTCAATATCTTTTTTGTAAACAATCAAATTTTTATCCTCATAACCTATCCAACTAATTTCAATAACTAAAGAATCTTTAAGCAAATCACTAGGAATATTCAAGCTAAATTCCCCATTATCAGCAGAAACAGCTACAATTTCTCTATTATTTTTCACCACTATTCTTGCACCAGGAATTACCTCTTTTTTTGCATCAGTTATTTTTCCTGTAATGGTAAAATCAGTTTGGTTTTTCGTTTTTGGAAGAGTATCATTATCAGAAATAATGGGATTGTTTGTTTCATTTTCAAAATTTTCTATTTTAGGTTTTTCAGTAATAGCTTTAGCATCAGCACTTGTGTTAGCAGAAAACAACAAAAGTCCAGCCAAAAATTGATATAATTTTGGGCTAGTATGAGGACTTGTATCTATCAAAACCCTATTTAGTTGCGTTTGGGTAAAACGTCCACAAAGATTTTTATTACCATTTGTGTTACTTTCTATTATTTTAAGTATTTCATTATCAGTTAGTTTACTAAAATCTATTACGTTTTTCTCGCACATAGCGCAAAACTTACCTTTGTCCGTTTTGGTCATTGTATTCCAATTTTCTGCACAAGGATTGTCTATTTGGATTGAATAGTTAGTTTTTTTCATAGTGATAATTTTGGTGATTGTGAATAAATAGTTTTACAAGAGAGAACACAGATGTTAAAACAAAATATGATAAATTTAAAGTTAAGTATATTGTAGTTCACAAATTAAGTGAATTTATGGAGATTTTCCTAAGCTATTATTTTATTTATGAAAACACCAAGCCTTCTTTTTATATATTTACAAAGGAACTTTTAGAGCAACGACTATTCTAATATTTTTTATAAGAAACCTTTTACAAATTCTAGTTTAATTCAAAAAAAAGGTTTAATTTTGTAAAATTTATTTTGCTCAAAATATCATTCAAAAATAATAGAAAGTGAGAAAAAATACAAAAATTATTCCTTTTGAATATTTTGAAGATTACCAAAAAACACAGCTAATTACTATTTCAAATCACTTTAATAAACTTAAAAGTATTCAATTAAGTGATGATAACTTTGATTTTTATTTGTCTAGTGCAGTTGTTTTTTCGTCTATGATTGAAGGAAATAATATTGATTTTGACAGCTATTTAAAATACTCCACTTCTGGTATGAATACTACAGGAAAGTCATTTCTGGAAATAGAAGACCTTAAAAAAGCCTATTATTTTGCCCAAAAAAGCACTATTTCAATAGATAATTTTCTTGTGATGCACAAAATAGCTACAAAAACAGTAATTTTAGAAGAAAAATATAGTGGCAATTTACGAGATAAAGCAGTTTTTGTATTTCAAGGAGGTGAAAAAATCTATACTGGTGCGTCTGTAGAAATACTCTTACAAGAAATTACTTACTTTTTTGAGGATATTTCATTACTTATAGCAACTGAAATGACTATTGAAGAAGTTTTTTATATTGCGGCAATGCTTCATTTAAAATTTGTTCATATACACCCGTTTGCAGATGGAAACGGCAGAATGGCAAGGCTTTTAGAAAAATGGTTTTTAGCGCAAAAACTAGGAGAAAATGCTTGGTTCATACAATCAGAAAGGTTTTATCAACAAAAAATAAAGAATTATTATCAAAATATCAACTTAGGAAAAGATTATTTGAGCCTAAAATATGAATATGCAATGCCCTTTCTCTTGATGCTTCCAATGGCACTTAGAATGAAAAAATAATACAAAAATAAATACAATTATGATTAAAAAAACATTTTATTTTTTTGTTTTTTGCTTACTTTGTTTCGTAGGCATACCTACATATATACACGCACAAGTGAAAACAAAAAATACAGAAAAAGTATCAGAAAAATTCACGAAGGAAGAAAAAGAAAAATTTTCTGTCGTGTACGAATATACCTTTAATAATTCTTTTGATGCTATAAAAATAATGCAAAAACACCTTCCTAGTGTCAATATTCCAGAAAAAAGGTTTGGAGAAATTTTTAATGCACAAATGCACAGCAAAAAAATTACCCTTACAGCACAAGAAGTGACAGAAATGGACAAACTCCAGTATTTGATACAAAAAGAAAAAGAAACTTATGATTTGAATGTTAATAACTTTGTTGCAAAGCAAAATCTTGAGCAAAAAAAGTATGAAGAAATGAAAAAAGAACATACCAAAAACCGTTTCTTTCAGAATGAAATCTACGAAATTATCAAAAAAAGAGAAATAATAAATCCTAAAAAATAGCCAAAAGTAGCCAAGAAATAACTAAAAATAACTTCAGTAACAATTCAATATTTAATCAATTTAATTTTAACAAAATGAAAAAAATCTTCTCATTTCTGATAACGTGCCTTTATTGTATAGGCGTGTTATCCGCCCAAGTGCTACCTGATAGGTACAAAACAGAAATTTTTACGACTGTCCCAGCACCTACGACAAATGTGGCGTTTAGTACAACTATTCCACATGTAACAACAACCAATCTTTTTGGGAATCAAATAGCTGATGAAACTACCTACGGAAATGTTAATCCAACGCTTCGTATGGATATTTATCAGCCCCCAGCAACAGATACACTCACAAAAAGACCTGTAATTATCTTCTGTTTTGGTGGCGGATTTGTAACAGGAAACCGCACTATGGCAGATATGACACAACTTTGCCAACTTTATGCAAAACGTGGTTTTGTAACTGCAACTATTGATTATAGGCTAGGTATGAACCTTTCTGATGCAGAAAAATCCAAACGTGCCGTATATCGTGGCGTACAAGATGGGCGTTCTGCAGTACGTTTTTTTAGGCAAAATGCTAATATGCTTAATTATAAAATTGACCCAAATCAGATTTTTATTGGTGGACATAGTGCAGGCGGATTTGTGGCAATGCACAATCTTTATCTAGATACTGATGCAGAAAGACCTGCATCTACTCGTGCTTATTTGGGACTTCCTGATTTAGGGCTTTTAGATGGAATTGGTGATAACAAAACGCAAGCAATTGGTGGTGCGCCTATTAGTGGAAAAGCTAACGGTGGGATTAGTTTTGCAGGTGCTTTGGGAGATGTAACTTATATTGTAAATGCTAGTGATGCGCCCGCAGTATATTTTCATAGTTCTGATGATGGTACTATTCCTTATAATAGTGGTGAGCCATTTTCCTCTTTGAATTGGTTGCCTGGATTTAATTTGCCTGATGTTTTTGGAGGAAACGCAATGAATACAAGAGCAAACGCTGTAGTTGCACCACATATTCTTTATACTTATACAAGAGACCACGGAGTACATTTTGATGGAACTAATATTTATGCTGATATTCCTGTACGTGGTGGACAGTTTTCTTATGATTATAGGCTAAAACCTGCTATACACGCATTTACAGGCATAAATTCTGTTATTTGTGACCAAAATCTTACCCAAACATACACCATTGATAATGCGCTTAACATAAGCGGAAATAGTGATTTTTATTATGATTGGAGCATTACTAATGGGACTATCAACACGCCTAGTTCTCCAACTGCTTATAGTGCAACCGCAAGACAATATCTAAGAACAATTAGTGTAACGTGGAACGCCACAGGTGGTGCAAGGTCACTTTCTGTTACGGCTTACCAGCGTAATTTAGGAAAAGCCGCTGTAATCCTTACACAAAATTTCACTTTCAATAATGCTCCTGTGGCTGCTACGGCAGTTCCTACGCAAAATATCCAAATAAATGGAGGTGCGCAAACCGTTAATATTGCTACGGCTTTTACAGATGCAAATAGCAATCCAATGACTTATACTGCTACTTCTAGTAATCCTGCTAATTTGACTGTTTCTGTTACTGGAAATATTGTAACACTTACACCTATTACGTCAGGTACAGGAGGAGCAATTACTATTACATTGATAGCTAACGACAATATTGGAGGAGGTTGTGCAAGTGCGCCAGTTACTTTTGTTGTAAATATCAACAGACCACCAGTAGCAACAGTTATTCCAAACCAAATATTACAATTAGGTGGCGCAAATGGAACACTAAATATAGCCTCTTTCTTTACTGATGCAGATGGAAATACTTTGACTTTCACAAGCACAAATGGAACACCAACAATAGCAACTGCAACACTTGTAGGAAGTATATTTACACTTGCACCACTTGTAGCAGGTACAACCACTATCACAGTAACGGCAAATGATGGCAATGGTGGTACAGTTTCACAAACATTTACAATACTCGTAAACAGACCACCAACTGCGGTAGGCACTATCACAACGCAAACAGTACAAATTGGTGGAACAGGCACAGTAAATCTTGCTTCTTTCTTTGCTGATGCAGATGGAAATACACTTACTTATACTCCAATTTTCTCTCCAACAGGTATAGCAACTGCAATATTTGCAGGTAACACTTTGACACTTTCAGGGGTTGCAGGTGGCACAACAACAATAACAATAACGGCAAATGATGGCAACGGTGGCACAATCACACAAACATTTACTATTATTGTAAACAGACCACCAGTAGCAACAGTTATTCCAAACCAAACTTTGCAGTTGGGTGGAGCAAATGGAACACTAAATATAGCCTCTTTCTTTACTGATGCAGATGGAAATACTTTGACTTTCAGTAGTACAAACGGAACGCCAACAATAGCAACTGCAACACTCGCAGGAAGTACATTTACACTTGTGCCTGTGGCGGGTGGCTCAACAGTCATTACCGTAACGGCAAATGATGGCAATGGTGGCACAGTTTCACAAACTTTTACTATTATTGTAAACAGACCACCAACTGCAACAGTTATTCCAAATCAAACATTACAATTAGGTGGTGCAAACGGAACACTAAATATAGCCTCTTTCTTTACTGATGCAGATGGCAATACTTTGACTTTCAGTAGTACAAATGCAACGCCAACAATAGCAACTGCAACACTTGCAGGAAGTACATTTACACTTGCGCCACTTGTAGCAGGTACAACTATTATTACAGTAACGGCAAATGATGGCAATGGTGGCACAATTTCACAAACTTTTACGGTTTTAGTGAATAGCGCGCCAGTAGCAACAGTTATTCCAAATCAAGCAATTCAATTAGGTGCAGCAAGTGCTACATTTAATATTGCGGCTTATTTTACTGATGCAGACGGCAATACTTTGACTTTTACAAGCACAAATGCCACACCTAGCATTGCTACGGCAGTTTTGGCAGGAAGTACATTTACTATTACTTCTGTGGCACTTGGTAGTACAATCATCACAGTAACAGCAAATGATGGCAATGGTGGCACAGTTTCACAAACTTTTACAATAACTGTAACTACGCTTCCAACTGCAATAGGCACTATCCCAAATCAACTACTTCAAATGGGTGGCGCAAATGTCGTTTTAAACCTTGCTCCTTATTTTTCTAGTGTGAGTGCGCTTACTTATACAGTTGCAAGTGTGCCTACAAACATAGCAGGAACAGCAGTTGCAGGTGCAAACCTAACGCTTTCTCCTGTGGCTGGTGGCACAACAATAGTAACTGTAACGGCAAATAATGGTACAGGAACGGTTACACAAACATTTACAGTATTAGTGAATAGAATGCCAACAGTAAGTGTTATTCCTACACAAAATCTACGTCTGGGCGACCCCGCAACTGTGCTTGCTTTGGGAACGTATTTTGCTGATGCTGATGCAAATACACTTTCTTATACATATAGTGTTGTTGATATTACAAAAGCAACTGCAACGGTTAGCGTGGCTAATTTGAGCCTTTTGAGTGTAGCAGTTGGTACAACCAACGTAACAGTAACGGCAAATGATGGCAATGGTGGCACAGTTTCACAAACTTTTGCAGTAAATGTTACCAATTGTGTAAATGTAGGCGTGCCTATCATTACGAGAGATTTGACTAGCTTAACGCTTACATCTAGTAGTGCAACTAATAATCAATGGAATAAAGATGGAGTAGCTATTGCAGGTGCAACAAGCAATACTTTGCGTGTTACTGCTGAAGGAAGCTATACTGTTTCTTTGGTTGGTGTGGCTAATGCCTGTGCTACAGTTGTATCTTTGTCTGTCGTGATTACGCTGGGTAATGTAGCTACGAGTTTGGACAAACAATTAGAGAATGTAAGTTTGTCGCCAAATCCTACAAAAGGAATTTTTCAAGTTAGTATGAATAATGCTTTGCGTGGAGATTATGAGGTGATAATTTATGATGCGTTAGGAAAAATACAAGGTAGCAAAAAACTCAATAAAAGTGGTCTGCAAGTAACAGAACAATTTTCTATTGAAAATCTTTCAGTTGGTATTTACTACGTGAAAATCATTAGCAAAGATGGTATCATTACTAAGAAAGTGGTTTTGAGTGAGTAATTTTAATCATTTTCAGCCCTAGTTGAGAGCTAATCTTAACTAGGGCTTTTTTTGCCTCTAACCCAAAGCGAAATCAGTTTCTGACGTTATTAAATAAATATTTCTTTATTGGGTAAAAATTAGATAAAAATCTTTGTATTTTATTTGTCTTTTGAGTTTGAATATTGCTACATTTGCGCCTTCAATCTTAAAAATACAACTAAAATGACTAAAAAAAATGTTTTTTTTCTAATCCTTTCTGTGATTTATTTGCAAACAATGCAAATTATTTTTGCTCAGCAGAAAGGAGAGCCTTTTGAAGGAATTGATGTAAGCTGGCAAAATGGAGCAGACCGCAGGGACTCTTCTGTCTTCAAAAATATGAAATACTTTTCCCCTAGTATTTTCCTAGATGTTAATTATACCCGTTCTTTTAATAATCCTAATGATAATACCGTTGTAGGCTCTACGGCACTTGCACGCAACAATGAAGTCCAACTTTCTGCTTTGCATTTTGGCGGAGATTTGAACTATGGAAATGCTCGTGCAAGGTTTATGACGCAATTTGGCACACGTTCCCTTGTTATCCCTCGCAATGATTTGAGTCCATACAGAGGGCAATACAAACTAGCTGATGTGTACCGTTATTTGAGTGAGGCGTATGTAGGCTATCATTTCAACAAATGGTATGGTATCAATATTGATGCTGGTATGTTTATGAGCTATATTGGGCTAAATTCTTACTACCAAGCAGAAAACTGGGAATATCAAGCCTCTTATACCTCTGATAATACGCCTTGGTTTTTCAATGGTGTGAGGGCGCAAATTCACCCAAGTAAAAGGCTCAAAATAGAACTTTGGTTTATCAATGGCTGGCAAAGTTACGGCAAATTCAATGCTCAACCTGGCGTAGGCGGAAGCGTTACGTATATGAAAAACAACCTTAAACTTATCTCTAACAACTATTATGGCACAGATGCGGGTGGACTTCCTGCAAGAAAACGTTTTCATTCTGATAATAGTATGCTTGTGAAATATTATGATAACCCTACTTCAAATGGGATTACCAAAATGGCGTTTTCTTTGACTGGTGATATTGGTTTTGAGCAAGGCGGAGGTGTGAATGGTTTTAATAATAGTGATACGCTTAATCCTGCGCAATATTTTGCAAGTGCAATGATTTATAACCGCATTTGGTTTGCAAAAAATAAAATGGCTTGGACACTTGGAGGTGGCATTATGACTAATCCTGGACGTTATTTGGTGCTTTACCCAACGGGGCAAGCAAGCCCTTTGCCTAATCCAAGCGACCCAACGACAACAGAAGGGAAATTTCCGTTTAGTGCTAATCCTGGTGATAAATTTGTTGGTTGGGATATTTCTACTAATTTTGATTATATGCCTAATCAAAGCATAACTTTCAGAGTAGAAGGTGTTTATAGAAATTCTAGCGTGCCGTATTTTGCAGGTGCGGGTGGTGTAACCTCACAAACAGGCTATACAACCACGCCACTAGACCCTGCGTGGCGACCTGATTTGGTCAAGTCTGAAGCCAGAATTATTTTTGCTACATTATTTAGATTGTAGTATCTAGCTTATGGTTAGTTTTAAATAAAAAATTTGCTGTAAAAGTTCCGTTGCAAAATAGTGTCTTGTTGTTTGGTGAGGACACCAAACAATGTTCTAACCCACGTTTGGTGTCCCCACCAAACGTTTTTTCCCAAAAATTGCAACTAATAATTTACAGCAACAATAAAAATTTGTTTTAGAAATAAATAAATAGTATTTTTCCGAAAAATCAGAATCAAGTTATCAAAGTTACTACTTTAATAACTTGATTTCTTTTTGATATGAAATTACAACTAACTAATAATCAAAAAACAATCATTTTATAACTAATCATTTATGAAATATTTTCTTTACACATTTTTTTTTCTATTTTTTTCTATAAAAACACAAGCACAGGTTGTAAATT
>JANYGM010000244.1 GCA_025362415.1 bacterium | reverse complement strand
ATCAGAAGTTTTTTCTAATTCTGTCAGTAATTTGGTGAGATATGCCCCAATAAACACAGAAATAATGGCAGGAGGTGCTTCATTTGCACCCAAACGGTGTTCGTTGGCAGCAGACATAATACTGGCACGAAGTAAATCTGCGTTGTCGTGAACGGCTTTAATGGTATTGATAAAAAACGTCAGAAAACGCAAATTTTCTTTTCCACGCGTGCTAGGCGCAAGCAAATTGATGCCTGTATTGGTAGAAAGTGACCAATTATTATGTTTCCCGCTACCATTCACGCCTGCAAAAGGTTTTTCGTGAAAAAGTACCTTCAAATTATGTTTTTCTGCTATTTTTTCCATTACTTCCATCAGAAGTAAATTATGGTCGTTTGCCAAGTTTGCCTCTTCAAAAGTAGCGGCACACTCAAACTGACAAGGCGCAACTTCATTATGACGAGTACGAATAGGAATGCCCAATTTGATGCATTCTATCTCAAAATCAACCATATAGCTACGCACACGAGTCGGAATAGAGCCAAAATAATGGTCTTCTAATTGTTGTCCTTTTGCAGGAGTATGTCCAAGTAGTGTTCTTCCAGTAGAAACAAGGTCAGGACGAGCAAAATACAAGGCTTTATCCACTACAAAATACTCTTGTTCTGCGCCCAAAGTAGCCACAACACGTGTTACATCTTTCTCAAAATAAGCACAAACCTCTGTAGCAGCCTTATCAACTGCGTGCAAAGCCTTTAAAAGTGGCATTTTGAAGTCCAATGCCTCGCCTGTGTAAGACACAAAAACGGTAGGAATACAAAGCGTTTTTGTGCCATTATTTTCCATAATAAAAGCAGGAGAGGAAGAGTCCCAAGCGGTATAGCCACGAGCCTCAAAAGTGCTTCTAATACCTCCACTAGGGAAAGAAGAGGCATCTGGCTCTTGTTGTGCCAACGCACTACCTCTAAATTTTTCCATTACTTTGCCATTGTTTTCTAAGTCAAAGAAAGCATCATGTTTTTCTGCCGTAGTTCCTGTAAGTGGCTGAAACCAATGTGAGTAATGCGTTACACCTTTACCCATTGCCCAAGCTTTCATACCAGAAGCAACGGCATCAGCAAGTGCCATATCAATAATAGTAGTTTTTTCGCTGATTTGTGTCAATTTTTTATAGACATCAGAGCTTAGATGTTTACGCATTGCCTCATCATTGAAGACATTGCAGCCAAAATAATCAGAAATTACTTCTGATGGAGGAATAACTTGTATAAAAGGGCGGTTTTGCGCTTTTTCTACGGCATTAAAACGTAAATTTGACATATTTTTAAGGAATTTAGTTATATTTTGATGCAAATATAATAAAATTCTTTATCTTTTTATAAAAGTAGGGTTATTTTTCACCACATAGGCACATAGAAGACATAGGAATACAATTTTTCGTATTCTATGTTTCCTATGTGCCTATGTGGTGATAAAAAAAGTATTATTTATCAGGGAGATTTCTAAATAATTCAGTAACATAAGTTTTCTGACCTTCTTTGAAGATATTAACACAATTAAAATTTATTAACATTCCTTTGGGACTATTAAGAAGTTTCATATATGTAAATAATTGCGCCTCGTGAATAGGCAACACACATTCAACAGCTTTTAACTCTAATACCAAACAGTTTTCCACGAATAAGTCGCAACGAAGTTCTGCATTTAGGTTTACGCCTTTGTAAATAATAGGAATAACGAGTTCTGATTGAAAATTTATCCCTCTTAATTTTAATTCTTGTATCAAACAACGCTGATATACACTTTCTAACAATCCAGCAGGAAATTCTTTATGCACTTCAATAGCAGCACCAATTACATTATAGGTAAGTTCGTCAAGAAATTTCTTTGTCATAATTTATATTTGTTTAACCACATAGGCACATAGAAGACATAGAAATACAATTTTTTGTATTCTATGTTTCCTCTGTGCCTATGTGGTGATAAAATCTTTATACATTAAACTAGGCTGTACGCTATTATTGTTGTTATATTTTGAAGATTCGTACTTATCATACTCACCCTCAATACTATGGTAATAAATTTGACAAATTTCAACTCCTGCATAAATACGGATAGGTTGCACGCAAAAAATCTCCAAAGTCCAAAAACCAGAAAATCCAACATCACCAAAACCTGCTGTAACGTGTATAAAAAGCCCCAAACGACCCACAGACGACCTTCCTTCTAGCATAGGTACATACGCTTCTGTACGTGTATGCTCAATAGTGCGCCCAAGATACAATTTGCCTGTTTCTAGTACAATTCCCTCTGGTGGAATAGTGATTTGAGAATAACTATTTGGTTTTTTCATATCCAAAACCGCGTCATCATAAACAAGCAAATCTTCGTGCAAACGCAGATTATAGCTATTGGGGTTGAGTTGGGCGGGTGAATAAGGCGTTATGAAAATATCTTTATCAAGCCTATTTTGTATCTCTTTTCCTGAAAGAATCATTTTTTGATGTGTGATATATGATGTGTGATGTGTGATGTATTTTTACTCACAACTATTTTTCAGCAAAATTAGTGATTTTGTTGATTAAATGCTTGTTATATGCTAATTTTAAGCTAAAATTTCGCTCCAATTTCCTTTTAGCGTATCATTTTTTGTATTTTCCTCTATTTCCTTAATAAATTGTTTACGTGGAATAAAATCTCCGCCCAAACTTTCTAAATGTTCTGTATGTATCTGACAATCAATAAGATGTATATTTTTTTCAGTAAGTTTTTGCACCAAAGTAATAAAACCAACTTTGGAGGCATTGCTGACGTGTGCAAACATTGACTCTCCAAAAAAACAGTTTCCTAGTGCTATTCCGTACAATCCGCCCACAAGTTTGCTTTCTTTCCAAACTTCTACAGAGTGTGCAATGCCTTCTTTGTGCAAATTATGATAAGCAGTGATAATATCTGCCGTTATCCATGTACCATATTGTCCTTTACGCTTTTTTTGCTGACAATTACTTATAACTGCCAAAAAATCTTTATCAAAAGTAACTTCAAATTCATTTTTTTTGAAAATTTGTTTCATACTTTTAGATACTTTCAAATCATTAGGATAAAGTACAAAACGAGGGTCAGGCGACCACCAAATAATAGGCTCACCCTCTGAAAACCAAGGGAAAATACCTGAATAATAGGCTAAAAGTAGCCTTTGCACCGACAAATCTCCCCCAATAGCAAGCACCCCGTCACGGTTTGTTTTGCTCACAGGCGGAAAATACAAATCTTCATTTAGGAAATAATAAGCCATTAAATAATTAGAAATTTTGAATTAGGAATTAGGAATGGTTGCCCCTAAATCCCCAAAGGGGACTTTTAATACATTTTCAAGTACAAATGTATTGCTCCCCTTTGGGGCTGGGGGCAATTTCTCTAAAATACTTTGCAGCATATTTCAAACGGCTTCCATACCACGAAAAAAGCTCACCATCAACGACTTGTATATGTGCGTGAGGATAAATACCTTTAAAATAACTAATATGTTTTTCTTTGAATGGAAACGGTTCAGATGATAAAAAAATCACATCAGGATTTGCCTTTATAATAGCTTCCTCACTCACGCAAGGATAGCGTACAAGGTCAGAAAAAGCATTTTCAAAGCCAATAAGTTGTAACATATTATCAATAAAAGTATTTGTTGTAGCAACCATCATTGGGTTATTCCAGATAAAATAAGCTACTTTTTCCTTTGATTTTGGACTTTTTTCTGATGATTTTGTTGCTAAAAAATCTGCAAATTCTTTCGTTATTTCATTACAAATATTTTCTGCTTTTATGGTCGTATTGGTGATATTTCCAACAGATTTTATCATCTGCAAAGCGTCATTCAAATCATAAATATCACTCATAAAAACAGGATAATGGTTTTTTAGTTCCAAAATTCCAGTTTCGTAGTTTTCTTCTTTGTTTCCTATAATTAAATCTGGAGAAAGTGCTTTTATTTGCTCAAAATTAAAGTTTTTTGTCCCACCAATTATTTTTATATGATGATTATTGATGTTTTTTATTTGTTCTTTTGGGTGAATACAAAACTTCGTAATTCCGACAATATTTTCAGAAAGACCCAAATCAAAAAGTAGTTCAGTTTGTGAGGGAACAAGCGAAATAATACGTTTTGGATAGTTTTCTAACGAAATTATTTCATTGAGTTGGTCTGTAAAGTTAAGCATTTTCTTTAATTATGAATTTTAAATTATGAATTGTGAATGAATAGTTGCTGTAAAAGTTCCGTTGCAAAATAGTGTCTTGTTGTTTGGTGAGGACACCAAACAATGTATATAACCCACGTTTGGTGTTCCCACCAAACGTTTTTCCCAAAAA
>JANYGM010000215.1 GCA_025362415.1 bacterium | reverse complement strand
CATTCAAATCAAAATTAGATATTTTTGATAATTTCTGTGTTGTCAGGTGTTTCCACCTGACAACAAATGCGACAAACAATGTATTTATTACTCGTTTATTGAAGTCAGGTGTTTCCACCTGACTTCACAGAAACCCCTACTTTTTAATACAAATAAAAAAATACAGAAAGAAATATGAGTAAAATAGACGAATTAGTAGAAGCATTCAAATCAAAATTAGATATTTTTGATAATTTTATGAATAAAGGAGTTACTGATACAATAATTGTTGAATTAGAAACATATTCAGGTCAAAAATTACCACAATCCTATGTTGACCTTTTAAAAAAATATAATGGTGAGAAAAAAACGCTTTGTTGTATGGCAGGTTTTGGATTTATGAATACTAGAGAAGTCAAATACAATTGGGATTTTTTTGTCAAAAATGAAGGTAAAATTGAAGCAAAAAATGTTTTGCAAAAGCAAAAAGTAAATCCTAGTTTATACAACAGAAATAGAATTCCTTTTGCTCACGATGGTTCAGGAAATTATTTGTGTATAGATAATTTTCCCAATGAATTAGGAAATAAAGGACAAATTTTGTATTTACCTTGTGGAGAATCAGAACCTTTATCAGTTATCTTTAAAGATTTTGATGCCTTTATTATTTTCCTAACAAGTGCTGTTAATACTGGTAAATTAGCATTAACAGATGAAAGAGAGGATTTTGATGAAGATGAACAAGAAGAAGCAGAAATCTGTTTTTACAAAACGTGGTCTGATGATTGGACAGATATTGCAGGTGATTATAATAAAAATAATTAGTATCAGAAAATCTCAAGACTTACTCCTATGTCAAAAATAAAAGAAATTTATGAAAAATATAAAGCCTATTTTACCGTAGATGTGTTTTTGTATCTTTTTATGTTAGTATTTATATTGGTTTTAGTGCTTTACTACAACCTTACAGAATAAAAGTTTTTAGCCATTCAGAATAAAGTTTTAGCAATGAAAAAATCAAAGCAACTTAGTATTAGTCAGCTTATTAGTGTGTTTTTTGGACTGATGGTAGCCCTTGTAATCCTTAGTTACACGCTTATCACACTTTCCAACAACTCACTGCGTACCAATGCACGTACCATAGAAAAAACAAAGGATATGGAAAGGTCAATCAAACAAATTGCCTATCTCAACGCCCTTGTGAAAGATGGCAACCGTGAAGCAAAAATTGACCTAAAAACTTATCAAGATAAAGTTGATGATGTCGTAGATATTCTTAAAAATGGTCGTAAAAATATAGCTATACAGACTAATGTAGGTGATATTGCACCTACAACAGGCAAAGTGCGTGATAAGGTTTTACTTTTTGGAGATAATTGGAAACTCTACAAAAAAGACCTTAATATTTTGCTAAGTGAAAACGCTGAACTTGATTCTGTCGTTGATGGAAAACAAACCTCAAAAGCAGAGGATTTAATTGCTGTGGGAGATTCTTCTGATGCTAATTTTCCTATTATACAAGATATAAAAACGGTTGAAAAAGTACGCAATACCAAAGTACAAAAAGCGTATGAAGCACTTAATGAGGTAAATCCACGCTTACAAAAAAATATTACAGAGATTTCTGATTTGTTCATTGCTAACTATATTAGTACACAAACGACACTACAAGTTATCTTATTTTTTGTTATCTTAATCCTCTTGGTGGTGCTTGTGGCTGGGTATTTCTTAATTATTCGTAATCTTATCAACCCACTCAACAAAGTAGCGCAAATTACAAGAGAAATAGCAGAAGGAGATGTTACCCAAAAAGTAATTTATGATAGAAAAGATGAATTAGGACAACTTTCTAATAATATAAATAGCCTTGTAACAAGTTTGAAGCAAACTTCTGAATTTGCCAAAAATATGGGAAATGCCAATTATGAATATCCTTTTGCGGTACGTGGCGACAAAGATACACTGGGTTATGCACTTTTGGATATGAAAGATAATCTTTTGAAAGTGGCAGAAGAAGACCGCCGCCGTAACTGGTCAAATAATGGGTTTAATGAGTTTGTGGATATTTTGCGTACTCGTTCTGAAGACTTAGAGGCACTTTCTTATAGAGTTATTTCTAACCTTGTTAATTATTTGAAAGCTAATCAAGGTGGTATTTTTATTATGCAAGAGGAAAATGGAGAGCAGTTTTTGGAGATGAAAGCATCTTTTGCGTATGATAAAAAGAAATTCCAAGAAAAACGTATAGGTATTGGGCAAGGGCTTATAGGTCAGGCAGTTGTGGAGCGAGATATTCTTCATATTGACAAAATCCCTGAAGATTATATACAAGTTACCTCTGGTTTGGGTGATGCTACACCAAAAAATTTACTTATTATTCCTTTGATAGACAATGAAGAAGTTTATGGTGCTATTGAAATTGCGTCTTTCAACCGTTTTGAGAAATATGAAATTGAATTTATAGAAAAATTATCAGAAAGTATTGCTTCCACGCTTGCAAGTGCAAGAAACGTAACACGCAATCAACAACTTTTGCAAGATTCTCAAAAAGCAACAGAAACAATGAGAGAGCAAGATGATTTGATGCGTCAAAATATGGAAGAACTAGCTTCTACGCAAGAAGTTATGCAAAAAAGTCAGGTAGAACTTCAAAGAATGAAAGATAATTTGGAAGTCCAAATTGAAGAACGTACCTCAGAACTTGCTGAAAAAGAATCTCAACTTTCTGAAGCCCTGCGCCTTGCTGACCTTGCGCCTTGGAAACTCGTTATCAACAAAAATATGTTTGAATGTAACAACGAGTTTTTTAGGCTTTTACGTACCAATAGCGAAATTGAACAAGGTTTTTATATTTCTGTGGAAAGATTTATCAATGATTTTACACACATAGACGACCGTACCAAACTACAAAAAAAGCTAGCTGAAGCCATTAGAGCAGATATTGAGTATGAGGAAAGTGTAGAATTTAGAATTTTGCCAATGGGTAGCGAGTACCGCAACGTGTCCCTTTCTATCAAACAAACAAGAGATGAAATTGATAATTCTTTGCAGTTTTTGTATGGTACAATGCAAGATATTACTAAACAAAAACGAATAGAAGAGCAAATTAGACTTAAAAATGAAGAACTAGAAATACAACAATTGGAACAACAAAAGTTTGTTACAATGGTTGAAAATGCTACAGATTTTGTTTTTATGGCTAATATTGACCAACAAATTATTTATTCTAACAAAATTGGGCAACAAAATTTTGGAGTTATTCCTTATGAAGCAAATAAAATTTATATCAAAGATTTGCTTAGAAAAGAAGATTTTGAAACCTTCAAAAATGAGATTTTGCCACAGGTTTTGAGTTCTGGAATGTGGGAAGGAGAACTAGAAATGGTTAATCTTTATACAAAACAACTTACCTATATGACAGGTAACATTGTTTCTATCAAAGACAACAAAGGAGAATATACCGCCATAGCGACTATTATGCGTGATATTACGGACAAACGCCGTATTGCGCAAGAGATGGAAACCTCTAATATTCGTATGAAATCTATCTTAGAAAGCACAGAAGATGAGATTTTGGCTATTGATACTGATTTTAATTTGTTGTCTTTTAATACACAATGGGCTAATTTTATTTTCAAAGAGGCAGGAATTATGCCTATTGTAGGTATGAATTTGCTCAAAGATTTGGGACTACGTCCAGAGCTTTGCACCAAATATGAAAAGGGTTGGGAACGTCTTTTTGAAGATGGTTCTTACTCTGACGTGGAAACTTTTGTCCAAAAAGAAGTGCAAAAAGTGAAGTCTAATGGACGTGAAAAAGACAAGGAAATAGTGCTTGGAGAGTATTATTTTAGCCGTTTTTACAACCCAATTTATAGTATAGAAGGACTTATAACAGGTGGGGTGCTTTTTACAAAGAACATCACAGAACAACAAATGGCTGAACAGGCTATTTTGAAGTCTGAAAACCGACTAAAAGCCATCACCAACTCCACAACAGAAGGCATCATTATACACGAAAAAGGCTATATAAAAGATGTAAATAGTGCTTTTTGCTTGATAAGTGGCTATACTACAGACGAGCTTATAGGAAGTTATATTTTTAATTTGCTTACACCAGAAAGCAAAGCCGTTGCCATTATCAATATGCAATTAGGCTATGAAAAGCCTTATGAAGCAACTTTTATTAACAAAAAAGGCTTTGAAATTCCTACGGAAATTTTGGGACGTGTGGTGCGTTTTGAAGACCAACGTGTACGTGTATTTGCTATCCGCAACCTTACAGAGCAATTTGAGGCACAACGCAAACTGCAAGGTGCAAAAGATATGCTCCAAAAAATTATAGATGCCCTGCCACAAAGTGTATTTTGGAAAGATGCAGAATCTAAGTTTTTGGGCGGAAATCAGAAGTTTTTGCAAAATATTGGACTAGAAAAAAGTGATCAACTGATTGGAAAGTCTGATTTTGATTTGTATGTAGAAGAAGAAGCGAAGGAATATGTGGAGCAAGAACAACGTATGATAGCTA
>JANYGM010000171.1 GCA_025362415.1 bacterium | reverse complement strand
TTTTTGGGTTTTTCAAAACTAATAATGAGGTGCAAGCAAAATAATTTTTTTTTCATTTCTGGTAAATATAAAAATGCCTTTCTAAACTTTGGAAAGGCATTTCCTGTGGTGTCAGGTTTTTCTACCTGACACCAAACCACGCCAAACAATGTATCTAAGCACTTATAAGCACAAAACCAACCTATTTGGGTGGTTTTTCCTATGGTGTCAGGTTTTTCTACCTGACACCAAAAACCGCCTAGCAAACTCGTACAAGTGTCTGAATACATTGTTTGGCGTGGTTTGGTGTAAGAAGGAAACTTCTGACACCACAGGCAACCTGACCAATCTGGTATGTTTCCTATGGTGTCAGGTTTTTCTACCTGACACCAAAAACCACCCTAGCAAACTCGTACAAGTGTCTGCATACATTGTTTGGCGTGGTTTGGTGTCAGAAGGAAACTTCTGACACCACAGGCTAAAAAAAGCCTTTCCAAAGTTTGGAAAGGCTTTTTTAGGTTATACGTTAAATCTAAAGTGCATAATATCTCCATCATCAACAACATAATCTTTGCCTTGAACAGCCATTTTGCCTGCTTCTTTGCAAGCATTTTCAGTTTTGTAATGGTCGTAATCTGCTATTTTAATCACTTCTGCACGTATAAAACCACGCTCAAAATCAGAGTGTATCACACCAGCCGCTTGTGGAGCTTTCCAACCTTTGCGGATAGTCCAAGCACGTACTTCTTGCACACCAGCCGTAAAATAAGTTATCAAATCCAACAAACCATAAGAAGCACGTATCATTTTATCCAGCCCAGATTCTTTTAAGCCATATTCTTCCAAAAACATTGTTCTTTCTTCTATGTCGTCTATTTCAGAAATTTGTGCTTCTAGTGCCGCACAGATTTTTATCATTTGACCATTTTCTGCCTCTATTGCCTTACGCAATGCTATTACGTGATTATTGTCTTCGTGAAGATGTGCCTCATCAACATTGGCTACATACAAAACGGGCTTAATAGTAAGCAAAAACAAATCTGCCACAGCACGTTTTTCATCTTCCGTAACGGGTACTAAAAAAGCGTTTTTTCCTTGTTCTAACGTACTTTTGTAGCGTTTTAGAACTTCCAAATCTTCTTTTGCTTTGGTGTCGCCTGCTTTTGCAGCACGTTCTGTTTTTGATAGTTTGGCATTCACAGAGTCCAAATCTTTGATTTGTAGCTCAATTTCAATGATTTCTTTGTCGCTAACAGGATTTACATCACCAGAAGAACGCACAATATTAGGGTCTTCAAAGCAACGAATAACGTGCAAAATAGCATCTACTTCACGAATATTACCCAAAAATCCGTTTCCTCGTCCTCCGCCTGTACTTGCACCTTTCACAAGCCCTGCAATATCTACAAATTCCACCGTTGTTGGCACAATACGGTTAGGATTAACAAGTTTAGAAAGCACCTGCAAACGTGGGTCTGGCACATCAACAATGCCAATGTTAGGTTCTATGGTTGCAAATTCGTAGTTTGCAGCCACACCTTGTATGCGTGTAAGCGCAGAAAACAGCGTAGATTTGCCCACATTAGGCAAGCCTACAATACCGCATTGTAAAGCCATTCTGAATATTTCTTAAATTATTTGGTAATTACATTTTTTTGCAAATATACGGATTTTTTTTGAATTAGGAATTGTGAATTAGAAATTAGGAATTGTGAGTTGATATAGAAAATTTCGTACTTCGTACCTCAAACCTCACACCTTATTTTGCCATAAATAAAAAATCACTTCCTGGCTCATTGCTACCAAAATCTCCTGTATGTGGTTGTGGGGTTATTTTTTCTATAAAACCAATTATTTCGCTGATAGTGAGGAGTTTATCTTGTCCTCCGTAGGTGCGCAAAGCAGTCAAGAAATGGCGTACAAATGGAGAATGTTCACCAGGATTACCATCTGGGACATATTCTTTTCCGCCAGAAGTAAGGTATTTTCTTGTTTTATTTTGTAGTTTTCTTCTAATAAACTCCTCTAATTCATTGCTAATAGTATTTTTCTGATTAGATTTATTAAAATTATCCTTCTCATTTCCACGCATCACACTATTAGCCACAAGCGGATTAAAAGTTCCTCCAAAACAAACGTCCATCATTAGTAATATATGTTTTGAAGGAATATTATTGATATAAGTCCTTAATACTGAATGAGATAAATAACTTATTTTTGCTTCATCATTAAGTTTTGCATCTTGTGGGACAACATAGCCTTCCTTAAAAACCTCATCAAATTGTCCGTGTCCTGCAAAAAATATCAATAATTGGTCATTTGGCTCATATTTTTTTTGTACATATTCTTTTATTTTGAGTAAAATTTGGTTTTGCGTGGCATTAAAGACCAAATCTGTCTGAAATTCGTAGTTTTCATTAAGTTCTTTGGCTATTGTTTCTGCATCTTTGATAGGATTTACGAGATTATTCCAATATTCGTACTGATTTGTGGCAAAAATCAACGCATAGCACCGCCCCATTGACTTGCTGCGAGGTTGTGAAGTAATTGCATTTGTATCTCTACTGATAGAAAACGTGGCTTTTTGAGTATTTCCTTTAAAATCTGTTGCTTCTATTACAAAAAATTTCAGTTCTTTTTTGAGTAACAAAATACCTTTAAAATCTCCATTTTCAGCAAGTTGTGCAGGATTTCCATTAACAAAAACTTCTTTTACGCCACTTTCGTCTGTTACTTTTCCAATGATATTTATTTCATTTTCACTACTTACCACAATTCCCCCTCTCATAAGTGCCTGTGCTGACACTTGCGCAGGCGTTTGTGCAGCCGCTGCACTCACAAGCGTAGGACTTACTAGCGTGATAGTGGGCGGAATGTCGTCTGTATTGGTTTGGTTAATTTTATCAACAAAAAACTGTGTTGTAGTATAATCTAAGCCTTCTTTTTTGGCAAGACTAATAGCTTTTTCACTTACTTCTAAGCAATTTAATTGCTTTTGAAGTTTATACAAAATTTGGGCGTAAAGGTGGTTATTTTCGTAATTATCAAGGAGTTTTATAGCGGTAAGTGTATAAATTTGGGCTTTTTCCAACCATTCATTACTATTTATATATTCTTGTATTTGTGTTGCAATAAAATGATAATCTTTGCTTTTTTGCGCTAATTGGAGATATTGCTCAAAATTCTGTTTACATTCTTCATTTTTCCCTAGATTATACTTAGCAATTCCAATAAAAACAAGATTTTCTTTGTTATTTGGTTCAAAAGTAAGAGCCGTTTGGAAATCTTTTAGCGCATTTTGTGCTTCTTTGGTATCTAAATATACTCTTCCTCGTGCTTGATAAGCATTAGTATTACGTGGGAATTGCGTAAGAATTGTTTGGCAATCTGTTAGTGATTCATTGTACTTTTTCAAGATACGGTAGGCATTACCACGAGCCAACAATGTTTCTATGTCATCTGCCTGAAAAACAAGTGCTTGACTAAAATCTTGTATAGCTTTGGTTTGGTTGCCAACTTTGGTATGTGTAAGTCCTCTATGATAGTAATTATCTGCTTTTTGAGCATTTAAGATAATACTTTTGGAGAAATCATTAAGTGCATTATTATAGTTTTTAGTTTCAAAATAGGCTTTTCCACGCAAAAAATGTGCTTCTTCTTGCTCATTATTAAGACGTATTGCCTCTGAAAAATCTTCTATAGCTTTTTGATAATTGCCTATTTCTAGCTCTAAACGTCCTTTTTTGATAAGTTCTGGATATTGAGAATAAGCATAAAAATTAGACAAAACCAAGAAAACGAAAAATATTATTTTTTTATTAAGATATGATATTTTTAATGTAGTATTTGTATTCATTCCTAATTCCTAATTAAAAATTCATAATTATTTTAGTGCGTTTATATTTTTATTCAAAAAAAGTTTTACTTCATTGATAACTTTTATATCTCCTGCGAAAGATTTGCCTTCTTCATACCAAAAACCTTGTCCATTATCAATAAAAAAGCCATTTTTTTGTGGTTCTTCCTCTCGTGCTTTTTCTTGCAGGTATTCTAATTGATATATTTTTTGTAAAGTTAGCCCAAAATGCTCCCAAGAAATAGGGATTATTTGGTGTTTTTCTTTGTTCTTTTTTAGGCTTGCAATGACTTTTCTTTCCACAAAAGAAGGCTCTAAAACTAGCGTAATACCATTTTTAACTGCATTTTTGTCTGTGTTTTTGTCTGTTTCTACACTACGCAAACGTATAAGAAGGGGCAAACTATGTGCTGCTTTTTCGTAGATAGCTTGTACAAGTTCTTGTACAAAATACTGCCATTCTTCTAAATTTTCAGGTGTTTTTTTGTCATCATTGATTTTCAGGTACAAATCATTCAGAACTTCGTGTTGATAAGATGTTTTAGCTAAAAAACTTTCTATTTCAGTGAGCCAAACGGCAGGTAAAACGCCTTCCCAATGATAGTCATCATTTTCACTAAAACCTTCTGCCAAAATCTCTTCATTGCTAAGTCCTTCTCTAAAAATATACTCAATTTCAAAATTTACTTTGAGTTCAGTTATGTTTTCAGTTATGTTTTTATTTTCTTTTGAATTGCTTTTTGAAAGCGAGATTTTATAGGCGTGTGCATACGGCGGAGGCACTTCTGGTAGCGTTTGTGAAAATATTTCTAAGAACATTTTGATGTATGATATATGATGTATGATATATGATGTATGATATATGATGTATGATATATCATACATCATGTATTTTTGCAGCTCAAATATATGTAAAATATAGATTATAATGATGTTTTTAGCAAAAATATTACAAAATATTATTCACGTATACATCATATATCACACATCATACATCACACATCATTTTTTCTTTTTCCTAAAAATCTTATCTTTTTCTATTCTTCTACCAACAAAAATGCCTACAGTTTCATAAATGGCAGAGCCTCTCGCATCACCCATTCTAAACTGATTAGTTTCCAAGTGTGCGCTAATACCTGCAAACCAATGATGATGATTGTAACCCAAAACTGCTTTTATATCAAAAGCAGGGGTAATAAAAAAGTCCGTAATTTCTTTATTGGTCGTAATCTGATAAATTCCTCTTTCAGTTTCTAGTCCCACCACACCCATAGCCGTAAAAAAAAACTTTTTATAGACAAAAGTATGCCCATAACCACCTAGCACGCTTATTCCAATAGCCGTCATATTGCGTACTGTGCCATATTCTCCAAAGTCAGGACGTACATTGGGGTCTAAAAAAGCATTTGCATTGCCTGTACGCCCAGTTGAACCCAAACGTAAGTAGGATAGCCCACCTGTAAGTAGCCACGAACCTGCGCTACGCTTTTGGCGTTCCATTAGGCGGTAGGCAGCACGTGCAGAAAATTTGTCAGAGAAAATATGTGTATAATTTAGTTTGGCGTAAATTACCCTCATATTAGGGTTGGCATACACCATAGGGTCTGTAGGTTTTATTTTTTGATAATCCTTGTCCACAAAACCAATAATATTTTTGTATGATAATTCTATAATAAACTTCCGTTTTAATATTTGCAAATTGATGTCTGTGTAAGTGCTTTTGACCTTGTCTTCAATACTTTGTGTAGTATTGGGGAATTTGGTGGCAAGTTGCAAACGGAAATTTCCATAACCAATATTGATACCAAAAGCATCAGACATATTAGGAATAAAAGTGCTATTTCTACCTGTAGTGGGAGATAATTTGATAAGAAAATTGCGTTGGGCATAGAAAGGACTTATCAAAAAACTTTTTGGATAAGTATAAATGTAATTTGTATCAGAAAAAATCTTAAACGAAGTTATAAGATTAGTAGCATTTGCTTTATAATTAGCTTTAAAAGCAAAACAAAGCAAAAAAATGAATAATTTATTTTTCATTAAATAAAAAAATTAAAATATATAGTTAGTAAAGTGGTTTTAGTTTAGATAAAATTAGTACGAAAAAGTTTAATAAAAGATGTCAAAGTTACACAATTTTTAGAAAATACTTTATTTTCTATATAAAATGTACTCTAAACCATATTTGTGGCAAAGGAATATTTTATTGTTGGTATTTTTGAGGTATTGATAAAAAGAACGGGGTACATCATTACCTGCAATTATCTGGAACGCAAGTTCTACATTTGCGTTTTCATCACTTTGTAAAAGAGTTTTAAGATTTTCTAGCATTTGGAGCGTTTCTGGCGTATTTTCTAAAAGATAGCTTTTCATTTTGTAAGTTGAAGGAAAGAAGAATGTATCATTTTAACATTTTTTTTGAAAAAAAGTTAAAATAAATTTGGAAGTTCAAAATAAAGTAGTACCTTTGCATCATCAATAAACGTAAACGCTATAGAGAAATGGCAGAGCGGTTTAATGCGGCAGTCTTGAAAACTGTTGACTGTCACAGGTCCGGGGGTTCAAATCCCTCTTTCTCTACAAAAAAAACTCTTTGTAATAACTTACAAAGAGTTTTTTGTTTCTCAAAGCAAGTAAATGATCTTTTGCTCTAAAATTATTTGTAAGTAACTGAAAATTAGTAGATTGTAATTACAAATTTTTAATTACGAATTTAATACAAAAAATACCTAACCACATTGCGAGGACGACATTTGCGTTATCTAAACTATTGCAAAACATTTATAATTTTGATACTTTTTTAAACTTTCTTCATTTTTATCAAAATTAAAATCAGCTTTTATAAATAATTCTTTTTGGTTTTCATTGACAAAAAAACAAGTTTCTTCTCTGTTATTAGTAGGTTTTTGCTTCGTTTCAATTTTTGCTAATAAAATTAGTTTCTCTATTTTTGTAGTGTTATCTTGTGTTTTTCTTTCTTTTCCAAAGAAAGAAAAAATATCTTGAACTGTTTTTATAGCTTGCTCTTCTGTTTTTTCTTTTTCATTTGTGATTATTTTTTGCATTATTTTGCCATTTTCAAATACATAATATTCTGTCAATTCTTGGATTTTTTTAGACTTTATCCATTTAAAGGGAAAGGTATTTTCCCAATTTTGAACAATGTTTTTTAGCTCATTGGTTTGGTTTTCATTGAGTTGCAAACCTACATTAAAACCTGTTTCCAAACTTTTTCTGTCAAAATTAGCGGTAAAAACAAATGATTTTTCATTGTCAATCAATAAAAATTTTGCGTGTGTAAGCTCGTGACAATATACTTCTGCACCATTATCTAATAAATTTCTAAATTGTTCATTTAGTTTTTTCTCATTTAATTTAGCAAATACTTTGATTTTTACGCCTTGTTTTTGCTTTTCTATAATGGCTTTTCCAACTTCAAAATCAGGTTCAAAATCAAAAGTAGAAAATATAATTTCTTCTTTTGCATCATTAATGGCATACAAAATCTGTTCTTTGATACTTTGTTTTTCTTTTGAAGTTATCAAAATTTCTTCTAATACGGGTAGTTCAAACTTTCCCAGAGGTTTTACTTTTTCAAATTCATTGGTATTATTTTGTTCGTCTGTCGTTTTCTCCCAAAAGTGATATACAAATACTTTGAACAACTCTTTCGCTTGGTTTTCTGACAATATTACGGCTATTTCTGGATTTTCAAAAAAACCTTTATCTGTAAAATTATTGGTCAAAATCATTCCTTTTGCTTCATTTTTACCGTCAATGACTATAAATTTTGCGTGAAAATCATCACAAGAACGAAAAATAAAGTTGTTTTTAAATTTTTCATTGAGCATTTTTACATAATTTTCCTTGATAAAATCAGGCTCAATATCTGCGTACATTTTAGGCTCTAAACGCACATTTGCAGCACTCATTACATAGACTTTTATCCCATTTTTAGCAGCCAATAACAACTCATCAATAATTTGATTGTCTTGCAACAAAAAAGATTGCAAACAAATTATTTCTTTTGCAGATTTTATCAAATCAATGATTTTATTAAAAACTTCCTTGTCTTTTGTTGCCTGCAAAACTGTAGAATTTAGCTGGTTTTCAGGTTTCCACATACCATTTTTTAGAAAAATAGTAGGAAGAGTATTATTATTTCGCAGAATAATAGTTTTTGAAATACTTTTAGTTTCCATTACTTTTAGTTGATTTTAGAATAGATTTTTAGGTAAAATTAGTAGCTAAGAAAATCAATAGTTTCCAATTTTGCTCGTTGATAAAAGTATTTCTCTTCTTTCAAAAAGGCTAAAACTTCATTTTTATTAAGTTTTTGTAACGGATAATATGGCATAAATTTCTTGCGTTCCTGCTCCGAAAACGCATCAAATTGTTGCTGTGAAGTAAAATATTCTAAAATATTTTTAATTAGCAAAGCCTCATACCATTTGTTTGCTTGTGCCTCATCTTCAGGAATATGATTGATATTTTCTATAGTAGTTTTATCAAAAATAATTTTTTTGAATTCAGGTTTTTCAATGGGTACATTTCTAATAAAAGTCAGATTATTTTCATCAAAAGGCACTTTAATATTCTCCCCATCAAAGCCAAAATGTATTAAAACTCGTTCTAATACATTTCCGTAATCAAAAAAATCATTACTTCCACCATCTTTTTCAAAATATTTTTCTTGATTTTTTCCGAGTAATTGGATTTTGGTCTTTTGATATTTTTGCGCTATTACTCGCAAATTCCAAGTTTCATCTTTTAATTTAAAACATTGATTATCAATATTTTCCACACGAAATTCTCTTCCCAACAAATTAAAATTTTCTTCTTTCAAATTACTGACTTTATTGGGTGTTTTTATTGTTGTGTTATCTTTATCATTATTACTTCTTTCTTTTTTTTCCATTTTTACCAGCTCTTGACTAAACAATAGGCTTTCATTGATAAGATAAACATTATAAATGCCTTTTTCACCTTGCCAAAAAGTTTTATCTTTTGCATTTTCTATGCCTTTATTTGTGAGCGTGTAAGTTTCAGAAGCTATATTTTCTTGAAAATAATTCATTTCTGTCAAACGCATCAATAAATTTTTACAGGCACGTTCTGGCAGAGTTCCTCCAAATAATTTTTCTTGAATATCTTTTGGTGTGATTTCATTATTTGGGTTTTCGCTTGCCAATATCAGTACTGCAATAAAAGGATTTTCTTTTGTTTTGGTCTGAATTTCCATTGAAATTTGATAAACTTCTATTATTTGGTTGCGTTGTAATGTTACCATTTTCAGATAGTTAAGTTGTGTTTATTTTATGTTATTTTAATGGTTGCGCTAAAATTGGTTGCCAAATCTCTTAGTGCTTTTAGTTTAGCATTTTGCTGAAACCATTTTGTGTTGCCAAACAAAATTAACTTATGCCTAGCACGAGTGAGGGCTACATTTAGGCGGTTTGGGCTGTTATAAAACGCATTTGCACTAGTTTTGGTAAAACCTAAAAGTACCAAATCAGCTTCTTGTCCCTGAAATTTATCTACGGTGTAAAGAAATATTTTGACATTTGGCATATCAAATTTAGCAAAATTATTCATTTGATTGGTGAATTTTCTTAGCATTTTACGCAATTCTCTTTCTTGCTCCAAATAAAAAGTCAAAACGGCAACTTCATAAAGTATATTTTTCCCATTTTCTATTTTTGGGTTATCTTTTGCCCAATCACAAAACTTTTTCAGTTCATATTCAATATCTTTTACTTCTGTTGGGTTGATTATTTTTCCAATTTTTTTGGAAGTAGCATCATTATTACTTACCCATTTTACGGCATTTTCATTGGTAGCATAATGCCAATTTCTATCTTCTAAGACTGTATTTGCAGGTTTTAGGTTGTCAAATTCTGTATAAAAATTCTCTCTTGATGTTGTTGCTATATCTGGGTGCATACGGTGCTGGAAAGTCAAACTTTCAAAACGGTCTTTTTTTGCATTTTCAGAAAGACCATTACTTATCACTTTATTGCTGGTTTGTCCTTGCGTTTTGCCTACGCCATTTTGTAGCATCTCCAAAATAGAAGGAAAAACTAACCGTTTTATTTCGTTTACTTCCTTACTTATTTCGTTAGGAGTAAGGTAAGAAAGTTCTTTTTTGATGTTTTCAAACTCATTTCCTGCATTACGAAAACTAAAATCTTGACTAATTTTGCTTGCCAACATATCCGCCCATTTTTGCGGCTGTCTATCTTTTTGATTATTATTATTTTGATATTTATTGTAGTTATTTTTATGGAAATAATCTTGACGAAATTTTAATCCTAAATCACTAGGTTTATCATTAAAAAACAAAGCAGCAACAAACAAATTATCACTTATTATTTTCTTTACTTCCTTAGAATTTTCACAAATAAGTACATCAGAAGCATTGATAAGTATGTTTTGTTCTTTTTTGAAATCATTTGTAATTTTTGTAACAATTAAATCATTTAGACTTGTATCTGTATCAAAAAAATCAAATTTCTCCTTTTCTATATCATCAGAAAAGTAAATTTTTAGCTGTTTTTCGTATTTTTTATCTGCTAGTTTTTGCCTTAATTCAAACTGTTGAAGGATATGTTTTTGCGTTTTCTCATCAATTAAAGTATTTAGGTTTTCTGCCACATAATCATCTTCTACGTAAGGTGAGAGTTGTTTTGTATCACCCACCAATATCCATTTTTTGGCGTGAAGCGCAGGAATAATAAAATCTTGGAAAGTAACTTTTGAACTCTCATCTACAATCAATACATCAAAACTTGCGCCTTGTTGATTCCCTTTGATAGTTGGGTGTTGCAAAATCCCTACATTTGTGCCACATACCAAATTAGCACTTTCCAAAATAATTTGCTCAATAAAATTATTATTTTTTTGGCTATCTTTTTGATAATCAATATTTTTAAATAAAAATTGCTGACTTTCCAACACTTGATTATCTTTCAGAAAATTCTTAATATTTTCTTTATAGGTTTTAGACAAATTTTGCAAAAGATAAGGTTGTACATTTTCTTTTACAGCTTTTTTATCCCTACTAATGCGGACAGGCACTATTTGGGTTTCACAAATAGCTTTATAACGCTCTGTAATGCGTTCTATCACGTTATCAATGGCAGCGTGAGTAGCAGAGCAAAGTAAAATTCTTTTACCTTGTTTTGCTAATTGCATAATAATTTCTATGATAGTTGTTGTTTTCCCAGAGCCAGGCGGACCTTCCAAAAGTGCAAAATCAGGTGTTGTAAGTGCTTTTTTTACAAAATTTCTCTGTTCATTTACGCCATCTTTGGTTTGGTCAGTCAAAATAAACCATTCATTATTATTGATTGGATTTATTTGAAAACCGTTCCATTGTCTATCATCTTGATAACCAAATAGTTTTAATAATGGTGTATGTGTTGATAGAGGCTGATTAAGCAAGGTTTCAAGTGCTTGCTTTTGCTTTTGGAGTTGGTAGGTGTCAGGTTGCAAATAAATTTTATTGCCTTGAATTTCTTTTTCAGCAATAAAATAATTTTCTTCTACATTTTTCTCAATTTCAATGCCATTCCTACGGTTAAAATCCTTATTATTTTCAAAAACAACTTTAGTATTTTCATTAAAAAGCATTTCTATTGCTTTTTTATTTCTCTTATCTTTTTGATTATCAATGGGTTCATATCTTATTTCAGCATTTATGGTACTTTTTGTAACCTCAATAACAAAACTTTGCTTTTCCAAAAGTGCTATTGCCTTTTGGATAAAGTCTATATAGATGAGAATGTCATGCTTTGCACTCTTAATAATATTACCATTGATGCCTGCATTTATTTGATGTAAATTCATTTTGTATAGATTAGTCATATACATTTATCCAAAAAATTTGGATAAATATAGCATAAAAAGTAGAGATTTGTATCAAAATAAAAAATAATTATAACAAAAATAAATTGAATTACACCTGTAAAACAACTAAAAAACACCTTTAAATACGTTATTTAGTAGATTTTAAATTTTTAGACTAACAGAATTAAAAACTAAACGAAAATAAATCAAAAATAAAGTAGAAAAAGTTTGTTTTGTTAAAAAACATTCTTACCTTTGCATCACAATATCGCGAGATAGAGCAGTTGGCAGCTCGTCGGGCTCATAACCCGGAGGTCACAGGTTCGAGTCCTGTTCTCGCTACTACTAAGCTCCTAATTAACAATTAGGAGCTTTTTTTTGTCAAAAATAAGAATAAGTCTTTTTATTTTTACCTTAATAACCAAAGTTTTATATTCGTACTTCGTACCTCTTATTTCGTACCTCTTCCTAATGTTAGAGCAAATAAAAA
>JANYGM010000138.1 GCA_025362415.1 bacterium | reverse complement strand
AGCCGTCAGGCTAGTCTGGTTTACTTTCGTTTTGGCACTTGAAGTTTTTTGCACCGTCAGCTAAAGCAGACGGCAAAATAGACTTGAAAGCACTTCACAAGAATATTTCTGTTTTTTTATTTCCTTTGCCGTCTGCTTTAGTTGACGGTGCAGGGATATTTAAGAACCTTAACCTGACGGCTATGGGCTTGCCCCCAGTAATGTTAATTTCTAAAAAAGTGCTATACTTTGTGTTGTCGGGTGTTTCCACCCAACAACAAATATAGCTTTTAAATACCAGTTTTTGGAGAAAATAAAACGTAAAAACCATTCTTTTCTCCAAAATGAAAAATCTAAAAGCGCATTTGTCGTCAGGTGGAAACACCTGACGACACAGGGAATGCATACAAAAAATTCATAATCAAGGACTTAAATATCACATTACATTGACAAAAACATAAATTAGCACTAACAAACAGATTTAAGTAAAAATTATGTATATTTGCAACTGATTAAAAACGAAAGTTTCAAAGGAAAGTACAAACAACTAAAAATACATAATTAAAGAATAATGACACTAATTAAGTCTATTTCAGGGATTAGAGGTACTATTGGCGGAAAAACAGGCGACAACCTTACGCCCTTAGATGTCGTAAAATATACGTCTGCTTTTGGTTTTTTGCTCAAAACTACTACTCAAAATACAGCAAACAAAAAAATAATCATAGGTCGTGATGCACGTCTTTCTGGTGAAATGGTGGCTAAACTCGTGGCAGCTACTTTGCAGGGTTTGGGCTTAGATGTAATAGATTTGGGGCTTTCTACTACCCCTACTGTAGAAATAGCCGTTGTGGCTGAAAACGCTATTGGTGGCATTATTTTGACAGCCAGTCACAATCCTATACAATGGAATGCCCTAAAACTTTTGAATGCAAAAGGTGAATTTATTTCAGAAGAAGAAGGAAAAAAAGTGCTGGAAATAGCTGAAAATGAAAGTTTTGAGTTTGCAGAGGTCAAAAAAATTGGAACTTATACGCTTGATAATTCTTACATAGATAAGCATATTGCACAAATTTTAGCCTTAGAACTTGTTGATGTAGAAGCTATTAAATCAAAAAACTTTCGTGTAGCGGTTGATGCCGTTAATTCTACTGGTGGCATTGCCGTTCCTGCGCTTTTGCGTGCTTTGGGTGTAACACAAATTGGTGAGTTTTTTTGTGAGCCAAATGGCATTTTTCCACATAATCCTGAGCCTTTGCCAGAAAATTTGCTACATATTTCAAAAGAAATTGAAAATGGTAAATATGATTTGGGTATTGTCGTTGATCCTGATGTAGATAGGCTGGCGTTTGTGTGTGAAGATGGTTCTTTTTTTGGAGAAGAATATACGCTTGTAGCAGTGGCTGACTACGTTTTAAAAAATAATACTGATGATAAAGGTATTGCTACTTCTGGCAATACTGTTTCTAATCTATCCTCTACACAAGCCCTAAAAAACATCACAGAAAAGGCGGGAGGGCAATATTTTGCATCTGCGGTGGGCGAGGTGAATGTCGTTACTATGATGAAAGCCAATAATGCTATTATTGGAGGAGAGGGAAATGGGGGAATTATCTATCCAGAACTGCATTATGGACGTGATGCGCTTGTGGGAATTGCACTTTTTTTGACACATTTAGCAAAATCTAACAAGAAAATGACTTTTTTGCGTGCATCTTATCCAAATTATTTTATCTCAAAAAATAAGATAGAACTCACGCCTGAAATCAATGTAGATAAGATTTTGGAAGACATCAAAAATAAATACAACAAACAAGAAGTCTTGACTATTGATGGTGTAAAAATCATTTTTGAAGATACTTGGGTACATTTGCGAAAGTCTAATACAGAGCCTATTATTCGTATTTATTCTGAAGCAGACACAAGACAACTTGCTGATAGTCTTGCTAATAAGATTATAATGGACATCAAAGAAATCATACAAAATTAGTGTGTAGTGAAATAGTATGTAGTGAAATAGTGAGTAGTGGAATACATTCTACTTTGTACTTTCACTACTTCACTACTCACTATTTCACTATTTTACTATTTTACTATTTCACTATTTTACTACTTCACTATTTCACTATTTTACTATTTCACTATTTCACTATTTCACTATTTCACTATTTTACTATTTTACTATTTTACTACTTCACTACACACTAAAAAAATGAAGTTAATTAGTTTAGATTTGAGCATTATTTCTTATGAAAATGCTTTAAAAGAAATATTGCAACTTGCATACACGCATACGCCCTCGTATGCGTGTTTTGCAAATGTGCATATGACTATAGAAGCACACGACAACCCAGATTTTGCGCAAAAAGTCAATAAAGCTAATTTTGTTTTTACAGATGGGAAACCACTTTGTCTTGCCCTCAAACTAAAACATAATATCATTCAGCCACGTATTGCAGGAATGGATTTTATGCCAGATATTCTGCAAAAAGCTAATTATCAATTTGATAATCAACCTGATAATCAAGTTAATAAAGAAAAATTAAATGTATTTTTGTATGGTTCTACTGAGGAAGTTTTAAAAAAAATATCTGAAAAAATCAAAGAAAAATATCCTCAAATCAATGTTTGCGGAAGCATTTCTCCCCCTTTTAGAGAGATGTTGGAAGAAGAAAAACAAGATTATATCAATCAAATCAATAAGGCAAATACACATTTGGTTTTTGTTGCATTGGGTTGCCCAAAACAAGAAATTTGGATGTCGGAAAACTCGCCTCAAATAAATGCTGTTTTACTAGGCGTTGGAGGTGCTTTTCCTATTTTTGCTCAAACACAAAAGCGTGCGCCTAAAATATTACAAAAACTTGCTTTAGAATGGGTTTTTAGGCTTTTCCAAGAACCAAAACGCCTTTTTAAAAGATATTTTTACACTAATTTGAAATTTTTGAAGTTATTGAAATAATTGTTATGCTGTGAATGGGGAAGATTTAGGAAAAATAAATTTTGTATTCGTTCCAGAGGAACGGCACTAGCAAGGGCTAGTTTTATAAATATGTCGCTCCGCTGGAGTTAAATACATTTTTTGACTTATTTTCTATAAATATGCCAGTCAGCTGGACTTTAATACATTTTCCGAAATCCAAGCCGTTCACAGTATATTCGTACTTGTACTTCTTATTTTAGTACCTTTTCCTAAAAAAAACATTTTCCAAATCTTGGAGATTTGGAAATATAAGCACTAAAAAGTGTCCGCTTTTCTATGAAAAGTGTCCGCTTACGTACAGTATTTTGACAATAAATAATTAGAAATTTTCTTTAAAGAAAATTTCTAAAATAAAAAAAGTGCTTTTTTGTATTCTAAATGAAGTATTTTAGATTTTTAATGATTTTTTTGGATTTGTTTTAATTTTTGGAACGGTTTTGTAATAAAGATTGGCATACGACACAAAATAAGTGTTTAAAGCAACTGCTAACAACTGCTAATAAAATCACCCAATTATCCAACAATCCTATCATTATGAAAAATCCAATAATCAGCGACAGCGTACTTGTAGCACTTTATGCAAATGGAAACGAACAAGCTTTTGAAAAATTGTTTAAACGCTACCAAATGAAAGTACAAAACACTATCTACTTGATTGTCAAGGATAAAGATGTGGCACAGGATTTATTGCAAGAAACTTTTATCAAAGCGGTACGCACCATCAAACAAGGCAAATATAATGATGAAGGCAAGTTTTCTTCTTGGATTACTCGCATTGGACATAATATTGCTATTGACTACTTCAGAAAAAACAAACGCTATCCAACTACAGAACTTGACACTCAAAATGAGTTTTCAAATGGTATGCACCAAATACAAGAATCTTTTGAAGATACGCAAATACGCAACGAAATAAACGAAAAAGTCCGTCAGTTGGTAGAAGAGTTACCAAAAAAACAAAAAGAAGTGCTTATTATGCGTCATTACTCTGATATGAGCTTTCAGGAAATAGCACAAGCAACCAATGTAAGCATCAATACAGCACTTGGACGTATGCGCTACGCACTTATCAACTTACGCAAGCAAGCAGAAAAATACAATATTTGCTTTGAAAGTACCTTAGCAATAGCTTAATGCAATTAAAAATTACGAATTACGGTTTTTAGCTGAAATTTAGCAGGAATTAAACAAATAAGTTTAATTCCTGTTTTTTTGGTTATATTTGTAAAACTCTTAATAAAACTATTACTAAATCTCTTTAAATTCCTCTAATTCTTTCTTATGAAAAAAATATTTATTGCTTTTTGTGCCTTTATGGGCATTTTTACGGCATTGCAGGCACAGCAAAGTTTCCCTGTCAATGAAGTAAAAAATGATAAAAATGGCTTTTATGCTTTGCAAAATGCAACTGTTTGGGTTGATTTTCAGACCAAAATAGAAAATGCTACACTTATCATAAAAAATGGCATTGTAGAAGCGGTGGGCGCAAATTTGCCTGTACCTGCTGGTGCTATTGCTATTGATTTGAAAGGAAAACACGTTTATCCTTCTTTTATTGAAATTTATAGTAATTATGGTTTGCCTGCCGTAAAAACACCTAATTATGGCAATACGCCACAATATGAAAATAATAAACGTGGTGCATTTAATTGGAATCAAACTATCCAACCAGAAAATAATGCTGCTGATGTTTTCAAAAATGATGATACAAGTGCAGATGCAATGCGTAAAATGGGTTTTGGTGCAACCCTCACGCACCTACAAGATGGCATAGCACGTGGTACAGGCGCACTCGTGAGCCTGCATAATGAGCGAGAAAATAATACAATTCTTAAAAAGAATGCCTCTAATCATTTTTCTTTCAATAATGGTTCTTCTGCACAGCAATATCCAAACTCTATTATGGGACGTATTGCGCTACTTCGTCAGACCTATTTAGATGCTGATTGGTACAAAAAAAGTGCCTTAAATACGTCTGCAAGCAGAGAAACTAATCTTTCTTTAGATGCTTTTAATAATAATTTTGCTTTGCCTACTTTTTTTGAAACAAATGGAAAATTAAATGCTTTGCGTGCTGATAAACTAGGTGATGAATTTGCAAAACAATACATTTTAAAGGTTACAGGAGATGAATATCAACGAATAGACGAAATCAAGGCAACAAATGCGCCACTTGTCGTGCCTGTGAATTTTCCTGATGCGTATGACGTTGATGACCCTTATGATGCGTTAAACGTAAGCCTTACAGAGTTAAAACACTGGGAACTTGCACCTACCAACCTTGCGGTTCTTGCCAAAAATAACATCAATTTTGCTATCACAACAGCAGATTTGAAGGATAAAACCAAATTTATGGCTAATCTTTTGAAAGCTATTGAAAATGGTTTGGATAAAAAAACAGCCCTAAAAGCACTTACATTCGTTCCTGCGCAACTTTTAGGAATGGAAAAACAACTTGGAAGTTTGCAAAAAGGCTTTATTGCGAGTTTCGTGATTACAAATAAAGAACTTTTTGAAAAAGATACCAAAATCCAAGAAAATTGGGTACAAGGAAACCGCTACCGTTTTTCTGAAATAAGTGTTGTAGATATTCGTGGTACATATAATATTCAAATTTCTACCAACAATTTAAATGGAAAACTTTTTATTGAAGGAGATTTTGAAACGCCTAATTACAAACTATTATTTCCAAATGATACCAATAAAATTGATGTAAAAGTAATTAGAGATAAAAATTTGATTACACTTTCTTTTAATGCAGATAAAGCTAAAACACAGAATATCACACGTTTAAGTGGTTATTTTGTGGATAATACAACTATGATAATCAAAGGTGATGCACAAAGTCCAGAGGGAAATTGGGGCAAATTTACGGCTACACTTTCTCAAAAATTTGTAGAGAAAAAAGATGACAAAAAACCTGAAGAAATCAAGAAATCTGACCCAAAAAATGAGTTAGGAAAAGTTATCTTTCCCTTCATAGCACACGGAAACGAACAAAAACCAATACAGGAAACTATACTTTTCAAAAATGCTACTGTTTGGACAAATGAAAAAGATGGCATTTTGACTACCACAGACGTACTTGTAAAAGATGGCAAAATTTCGCAAATTGGTAAGAACCTTTCATCAGCAGGCGGGCGCACTATTGATGCTACAAATAAACATTTGACTTCTGGAATTATTGACGAACATTCTCATATTGCGCTTTCTGGCGTAAATGAAGCCTCGCAAAGTGTTACGGCAGAGGTAAGAATGTATGATGCCGTTAATTCTGAAGATATTAACATTTATAGAAATTTGTCTGGTGGCGTGACGGCTGCACAACTTTTGCACGGCTCTGCTAACTGTATTGGCGGACAATCTGCCCTAGTAAAGCTGAAATGGGGTGAAAACCCTGAAAAAATGCGTATAACTGGAGCTGATGGCTTTATTAAGTTTGCTTTGGGAGAAAACGTAAAACAGTCAAATTGGGGAGATGACAATACTATTCGTTTCCCACAAACACGTATGGGCGTTGAGCAAGTGATGATAGATGCTTTCACTCGTGCCAAAGAGTACGAAAAACAAATAAAATCTGGCAAGCCTTACCGCAAAGATTTGGAATTAGATGCGCTTTTAGAGATTGTCAATTCTAAGCGTTTTATTACGTGCCATTCTTACGTACAATCAGAAATCAATATGTTGATGAAGGTTGCAGAACAATTTAACTTCAAAATCAATACTTTCACACATATTTTGGAAGGCTACAAACTTGCTGGTGCAATGGCAAAACACGGTGCAGGTGCATCTACTTTTGCAGATTGGTGGGCGTATAAAAATGAAGTAAAAGATGCTATTCCGTACAATGCGGCACTTATGCACGAGAAAGGTGTGCTTGTTTCTATCAATTCTGACGACCCAGAAATGTCCCGCAGACTTAATCAAGAGGCGGCAAAAGTAGTGAAATATGGCAATGTTTCTGAAGTGGAAGCGTGGAAAATGGTAACCCTTAATCCTGCTAAACTTTTGCATTTAGACAAGCGCACAGGTAGCGTGGCAGTAGGGAAAGATGCTGATTTGGTACTTTGGTCTGATAATCCGTTGTCTATTTATGCAAAAGCAGAAAAAACCCTTATTGAAGGAACAGTTTATTTTGATATAGAAAAAGATTTGTTGGCTCGTAATTATATCCAAAAAGAGCGTTCACGCATTATGCAAAAAATGATAGATGCAAAAAATGGTGGTGCAGGAACTCAAAAAACTGCTCCCAAAAAGCAACATATCCGCCACTGTGAAGATTTGCACAATGAAGAAGAATAAAACAACATTTAAAGAAGACTTTGCTTAGTGTGAAGTCTTTTTTGTTAGGGTAGATTTTTCTATTTTTTGCGTAAAAATAGCACTTTTGGTTTTAGTCTAAAAAGTCATTTATTACCAAATCTAATTTAATGATGTTTTTCTCTTCTGAGTTATCATAAATTGTTATCAAAAATCTCGTTTTCTTCTTCATTTTCTTTAGTTAAGTAACGTACTGGAAATTAACATACTAATTTCAAAAAATAAATAAGCGTTTTTTGGCATAAATTCTCAAAATTTTCCGACTTTCTAGAAGTTTTAGTGGGAAGTTATTTATAATACATTACTAGCCAAAAAATACTGTCACTACTTTGTGTTGATGCCATACAACAAGAAATAAATGGCTATTTATTTGATAATAACGTAGTTTTGTATATATTTGCGACAGTAAAAATGGCTAGTAATTTTCCTTATTTATCAATCATCATTGATTAAAATGATTACAATTTATACAGATGGGGCAGCCATAGGCAATCCTGGTGCTGGCGGTTATGGAATAGTGATGACTTTTGAGAAATTTCGCAAAGAAATTTCTAAAGGCTATAAGCATACCACAAACAACAGAATGGAGCTTTTAGCAGTTATTGTAGCTTTAGAAACACTTAAAAATGATAATTCTTTGGCAACTGTTTATTCAGATTCTAAATATGTCATTGATGCCATCAACAAAAAATGGGTGTTTGGGTGGCTTAAAAAAGGTTTTGTAGGCAAAAAAAATGAAGATTTGTGGCGCAGATTTCTAAATATCAATAAAAAACATAGCGTAACCTATACGTGGGTAAAAGGACACGCAGGAAACCCAGAAAATGAGCGTTGTGATGTACTTGCCACTTCCGCTGCCAAAAATAAAAATCAGTCAGAGCTTCTTGTAGATGAGTTTTATGAAAAAGAAAATGATAAAACTATATCAAAAATAGTATCAAAAATATGAAAATAAATGATATAAAAATACGGAACATTGCCTACGCTTTTGCTATTGCATTGGTGGTTTTGCTCACACTAAACTACTTAGTAGCGCAATTTCTTAGTATTTCTCCTGCTGATGTCAATGCGGCTAAAAAAAGTGTAGAACTCAAAGAATTGGCTAATCAGATACATTTTTCTACAAAAATCTTGATTAGATGTGCTGATGTGGGTTTGGATATGCAAAAAGAAACGGTTGATTTGGCGCAAGTGCGTGCTAAATACGAAAAAATCCGTTTTTTGTTGCACAATGGCGCAAAAGATATGGAAGAACGAAATATGAAAATAAATGTTGCACCAGCCACAGATGAACGTTTAGCCACACTTATAGAACTTCAAAAAGATTGGAAAGAATATGACAAAGATTTACGTGACCTTAATATACGCCTTAATAGAGCAGAACTTAGCCTAAAAGACAGTATTTCTGATACCAAAGATTTGCAATGGGTGAATAAAAAATACATTGATTTTTTGCAGAAGAATGAAAAATTAGTAACAGAATATAACGAGTTTTTAGAAACAAAACGCAATAACCTAAATCTTGCGCTATTGTTTGTAGCAACTTTGGTTCTTTTGGTAATGGGAGGCATTTATTATGCCGTTAGAAATCTTTTTTTAAATCCTATTAACACTATTTCTAGGAGTTCTCGTGAGCTTGCAAAAGGTAATTTGAGCGAACAAATGCTAGAAACTTCTAGAAGTGAAATTGGCTATATTGCTCAAAATGTCAATGATTTGGCTAATATTTTGAAAAATGCAACAGAGTTTTCTAGGGAAATTGGACAAGGAAATTTAGATGTAGCCTACAAAGGCATTACAGACGAAAATCAAGGAAAGGAAAGTATTGTAGGTGCATTGCAAATAATGCGTGACCAGCTACGAAAAATAGCAGAAAAAGACAGGCAAGACCGTTGGTCAAATGCGGGACTTGCAAAATTTGCAGATGTTTTGCGTATCAATCCTAGTGATACAATAGAGATTTTTTGTTACAATGTTATTTCTAATTTAGTGAATTATTTGGAGGCAACGCAAGGTGCGGTTTTTATTATCAATGATGATAAACCCAATAAAGCAGACCACTATTTAGAGGCAAAAGCAGCTTATGCAATGAATAAAAAGAAATTTTTGGAGAAAAAAATAGAAATAGGAGAAGGACAAATAGGACAAGCTTTCAGAGATGCCGAGATGATTTATATTAGTGATGTACCTGATACTTACGAAAAAGTAACCTCTGCACTTGGCTCAACTCGTCCCAAAAATGTACTTATTGTACCATTAGAAACTACAGAAGGCACTATTGGTGTGTTAGAATTACTTTCATTAAAAGATATTCCACGTTACCGCCTCACATTTGTACAACGAGTAGTAGATGCCATTTCTGTTGCTATCAATACCATCAAAAAAGCAGAAAAAAGCAGAAAAATGGCACAAGAAAATGAAGAAATGGACAAAAGAATAAGTAGAAGAAACTAAACTTGATATAGTGATGTGTGATATATGATGTATGATATAAAATACATTATTTTTCGTCAAACAATACATACACATACGAAGGTGGTTTTAAGATTTTGTATTAAAGTCCCTTTGGGGATTTAGGGGCAACAAGCGTAATTTTTGTTGAAAATCCTCTTACTTACCATATACACTAAAATCTTATTTTATCCCAAAAGCACTTTCCGAAGTGTACATCATACATCAAATATCATACATCAAAAAATGTTTGTAGAACCGCATTTAAACCAATTGGAGAACAAAGTCGGCTGGATAGAAGTCGTTTGTGGCTCTATGTTTTCTGGAAAAACAGAAGAACTTATCCGCCGTATGAATAGGGCAAAAATTGCAAAGCAAAAAGTAGAAATATTCAAACCTAGCATAGATACTCGCTATGATGAGGTAAATGTGGTTTCTCACAACGCAAACGCCATACGCTCTACACCTGTGCAAAGCTCGTCAGAGATTTATATGTTGGCAGGAGATTGTGATGTTGTAGGAATTGATGAGGCACAATTTTTTGATAATCAGATAGTTGAAGTTTGTACCCAACTTGCTAACCACGGCAAACGGGTGATTATAGCAGGCTTAGATATGGATTTTCAAGGGAAACCATTTGGTGCAATGCCAGAACTTATGACCATTGCAGAATTTGTTACGAAAGTGCAAGCAATTTGTATGCAATGTGGGCGTATTGCAGCATATTCGTACCGTTTGGTAAGTGCAGAAACTACCGTTTTGTTGGGAGAAAAAGAAAGCTATGAACCTCGCTGTAGAAAATGCTTTAATGAAGGAATGAAAGAACAAGAAAAATCACGAATTAAGAATCACGAATTACGAGAAAAGTCAATTACAGGAAAATCAATTACAAATTAAAAATTACGAATTACGGGAAAGTCAATTACAAATTAAAAATTACGTTTATAATGTTGCTTTGTGGATTGTATTTACACCTCACACCTCACAAAATGTCTTTTGCGCCTTTGTTGGTGTTTTAGCGCAGCGACACCAACAAATGATTTATGTTTAAAATTTCCTTAGAAAACTTTGGTAAAAAATTTAATTATGAATGGATTTTCAGAGGATTTTCTTATGAATTTGTTAGTGGAGAAGCTTATGCTATTACAGGCGCAAATGGAAGTGGAAAATCTACGTTTTTACAATGTTTAGCAGGGTTTTTTCCGCAATCAGAAGGAAAAATAATTTATTCTCAAGATAGTAAGATTATTCAAGGAGATGATTTTTATACTTATTTGTCGTTTGCTGCGCCTTATCAAGAACTTATAGAAGAATTTACATTGTTAGAACAAATTAACTTTCATCAGAAATTTAAAAAATTCTCTCAAAATCAAACCTCAAAAGAAATTATCAAAAAACTACGTTTGGAAAATTCTGAAGATAAATTTATCAAAAATTTTTCTTCTGGAATGAAACAACGCCTAAAATTGGGGCTTGCACTTTACTCAAAAACCCCTATTTTGCTACTAGATGAACCCACAACCAACCTAGATATTGAAAATATCAATTGGTACAAAGAAGAAATTAGGCAAAATCTTGCGGAGCGTTTGGTGATTGTCTGTTCTAATGATGCCAATGAATATGATTTTTGTAAGAAAATTATTAAAATTAGCTAAAAAAATTCGTACTTTTGCAGAAGTAATTACATCTAAAATCTAAGAAAATGAAAAAATCAAATATTGTATTTTCTATTATTGTTGCGCTAGCAACTACATTGTACTCTTGCGGTCAGGCTACAAAAGATAATACCAAAGTAGAAAAAACTGCTGAAACTGCTACCAAAGTTGCTTTTTTTGGTGAAAAAATAACAGAAAATGATGCCATAGCAGCAGCAGAACTTCCAAAAATGTTGGAGAAAATGGATTCTACCAACACCAAAATTAAAGCAAAAATTGTTCAGACTTGCAAGAAAAAAGGTTGTTGGATGGACGTAGAGTTTGCAGATGGCAAAACTATGAAAATTACTTTTAAAGATTATGGTTTTTTTGTTCCAAAAGAAGGAATGGAAGGCAAAGAAGTAATTATGCAAGGAATGGCTAAAAAAACCATTACAGATGTAGCAACACTCAAACATTATGCAGAAGATGCCAAGAAAACAAAGGCTGAAATAGATGCTATCACAAAGCCAAAAGAAGCCATTACATTTGAGGCTACAGGCGTGATTATCAAAGGATAAGGAAGAAGTAGGAACTAAGAGGTACGAAGTACGAATGTAAAATGTTGATTAGTAAGTTATTGTAAAAACAGAAAGATTAAGTAATTTGAAATTTTAGATAGGCGACACACAATAAACTCATTTTTTTGGTGTCGCCTATTCTTATGTGCTGTTGCATAATGGTAGCAGGTGCGTTTTTTATTTTCTTAAATAATCTAAATAATAAAGATATTGGATTTAACTTTGATACCAACATAACAATTTCAAATAAATTAAAATATTTTTGGAGAATAAAGATAGTTTGGTTATGTTTGAGTTGAATTTTACTTCGTTGTTGGTGTCGCTAACGCTAACGCTAAAACACTAACAACGGCAGGAATGGCAGGAAATTAATTTTTAGCTTTATTAATTGTATAGATTCCTCCCGAAAAAACTATAATTGCTAATCCTAAATACAGATAACCTTGTTGTTTGCCTGATTCATTTGAGGCATCTATTTTCATTCCCAATAACTTAATTGAGTTTGTGTTATCAGCTATTTTGCTAAAGGCTACATAGCCAATTAATAGACTGATAATAATTAATACTATTCCTATAATTTTAGATGAGTTCATTTTGTTTATTTATTTTTTGTTTATTTATTTTTTCCAAAGTTAGTGAAAAAACCTTTTAATAGCAAAATATTTTTTTTTCGCTATTATTTATGTACCACCGCAATGGAATTGAAACATTTTACAATATCATCAAACTTACCAAAGAAATTACATTTTTTGCAAAATGTATCAAAAAACCGCCGTTGTTGGTGTTTTAGCGTAGCGACACCAACAAC
>JANYGM010000131.1 GCA_025362415.1 bacterium | reverse complement strand
CAAGAAAATAATCACCTACAGCAGAAATATCTTGTATCTCTGAAGTTTCTTCAAATCTAGGGATTACTACTTTTCTTGTAAAAAGTGTATCTACGTATGGCAAAAACTTATTTAATTTTACACCAAAAAGCATTGCTGTATAAGCTTTATCAAGTCTATTATTGTCATAGGCAACTAATAACGTTCCATTTTTATTGATGCTCATAGAAGGAGATTTATAAACGGCATTGATTGTTCTTATTCTTGTGAATGTTGGGTCTAAACCCCTAATATTAAACAAAGAACCAGGTGTTTCTAATAATGGATATTTGTTAGAGAATATTTCAAAGTAGTTTTTATTTACACTTGGTATAGCACTAAATTCAGCACCTATAGGAAAGCTACTTTCTTGCACTCGTATTAAGTATTGCAAACCTGAATACACTGTAATTTTATCATTGGTAGTGCCTTTGACTTCAGTAAAATTATATAACTGTTGAAAATAAAGTGCATCAGCATTTCCTCCAGAATTTATGAAAACTCTGTCATTTCCAGTAAAACGTGTAACTTCTTTCCAACTATATTTCTTATCAACTTCTACTTCAATAAATTCAGTTTTTGTTTTGGTACAAGAAAGAAACGTTATAAATGCTAATAGATAAAAAATATTTTTCATATTTTAGTTTTAAGGGATTTTGTTTAGGATATTAATGTTTTTATACAGCGCAAATTTAGCATTTATTTTTCATTTCTCTTACTTTTTCGTACTTTTGCAAAACCTAAAAACTTACCAAAATGATAAGAAGACCTTTTGAACAATGGCTATTTGAAGATGTAGAAATAGCATTTAATATTGAGCGTATTAAAAATTTGCCTCTTTTAATGGAATGGCTTGATGTGCCAAAAAACAACATATTATCTTATGAAATAGATAAATTACGTGTTTTACTCTCTGAAAATGTGGAAACTTGGAATGAAGATGAGCTAAAAATGATGTTCCTTGCACAGTTTTTAGGGCAATTTGAGTTTAATAATGCACCTGCATATAGAGTTTTTACACAAAGACCATTTTCTATCCAAACTGCAGAAGTAGAAGCAAATGGAAGAGTAGAATGGTTTATTGCAACAGGTAAACAAACACCCAAAAAACCGTTTTTCTTTTTGCAGGAATACAAACCAGAAAAAAATTCAGGCAACGACCCACTAGGGCAACTTCTGATAGCTATGGTTGATGCGCAAATCCTCAATGAAGACATAAAAAAGCCTTTATTTGGTTGTTATATGATTGGGCGTTTTTGGTTTTTTGTTGTTTTGGTAGAAAAAAGTTATAGTATTAGTAAGTCGTATGATGCCACACAAACAGATGATTTGAGTGAGATTGTAGTTATTTTGGAGAGAGTAAAAATTCATATTCATAAGGAATTAGGGCTTCCTGCGCCTATATTTGGGCGTTTATAAACCAACATATTTAATCAATGAAAGAACATATTTCAACGTGGTTTCAGGGATTGCAAGACCGTATTTGCCTGTCTTTGGAGCAATTAGATACAAAAGAAAAGTTTAAAGAAGACAAATGGGAAAGAACTGTAAACAGCGCAGCAGGTAGCGTAGCTGGAGGCGGTGGTAAAACCCGTATTTTGCAAAATGGCGCACTTTTAGAAAAAGGTGGCGTAGCTTTTTCTGCGGTTTTTGGAGAAATAAACCAAAATATGCAAAGCAAATTACAAATGCCACAAGGCGACTTTTTTGCTACTGGTGTGTCTATTGTGTTGCACCCCAACAGCCCTCACGTACCTATCATACACATGAACGTGAGATACTTTGAAATATACGACCCAAAGACACAACAAACTATCAACCAATGGTTTGGCGGTGGTATAGACCTCACTCCTCACTACATCAATTTGGAAGATGCACAATTTTTTCACCAACAACTGAAAAATACTTGTGATAGTTATGATAGCGAAAGTTATGTTAAGTACAAAAAATGGGCTGATGATTACTTTTATATCAAACATAGACAAGAAACTCGTGGCATTGGTGGGATTTTCTTTGATAGACTTAGCCCCCTAGCCCCCAAGGGGGGAACAATGCAAAATACAAATCAAGAAAATATTTCTAAAAATCAAGAAAAAAAGCATACTTTTGAGGAAATTTGGGCATTTGTACAAAATCTAGGTGAAACCTTTGCTCCTACTTATGCGCATATAGCACAAAAAAATAGACATTTACCTTTTACAGAACAAGAAAAGCGTTGGCAGATGCTTCGTCGCAGCCGTTATGTAGAATATAATTTGATTTATGATGCAGGCACAAAATTTGGCTTGGAAAGTGATGGTCGTGTAGAATCAATACTTATGAGTATGCCTCCACAAGCACAATGGGCGTATGATTTTAAACCACAAAAAGATAGCCAAGAAGAAAAAACATTAAATTTACTAAAAAAAGACGTTAATTTTTTAGTGTGTAGTGAAATAGTGAAGTAGTGTGTAGTGAAATACATTGTTTGCGACAAATTATTACGACAAAAACACTACTCACTATTTCACTACTCACTATTTCACTAAAAAGATGAGTAAAAAAACAAAATTTGCAAAAGAGTCATTTACTATAATGACAGAAATGGTGCTTCCTAATGATACCAACACACTTAATAACCTTATGGGTGGGCGTATGATGCACTTTATGGACATTGTGGCGGCTATTGCTGCTCAAAAACATTCTAACCGCATTGTAGTAACGGCATCTGTGGATAGCGTTTCTTTCAGAGAGCCTGTGAAATTGGGTAATGTCGTAACATTTCAAGCGAAAGTTACAAGGTCTTTTAACTCTTCTATGGAGGTCAATATTGAGGCTTGGGCAGAAGATATTCCTGCACAAAAGCGTGAAAAAACTAACTCTGCATTTTTTACTTTTGTTGCCGTTGACCAATCTGGGCGACCTATTGATGTGCCAGAAGTCATACCAGAAACAGAGGAAGAAATTGCACTTTTTGATGCTGCTTTGCGCCGCCGCCAGTTGCGCCTTGTGCTTGCAGGACGTATGAAACCAGATGAAGCAACAGAATTAAAGGCACTTTTTGATGAGTTATAAAAGCCCTAACAGCCCCCTAACCCCCGAAGGAGGGACAGTGCAAAATACAGAAGTGAACTTGTCTTTATCCCCCCTTCGGGGGTTAGGGGGCTGTACCGTCATTATCCCTACCTACAATGGTGCAAAAAAAGTCGTTAATTGTCTTCATTCCCTAGAAAAACAAACTTTTAAAGATTTTGAAACTATTGTTGTTATTGATGGCTCTACTGATGATACAAAAGCTATTTTGGAAACTACAAAATGGGATTTAAAAGATTTTAAGGTAGTTTTTCAAGAAAACAAAGGACGTGCTACTGTGCGTAATACAGGCGCACAGCACGCAAAAGGAAATTTACTTATTTTCCTTGATGATGATATGCGTTTGGAAGCTACAGGTGTAGAAAAACATCTTTTACATCATCAAAATATTTACCAGAATAGTCATAAAAATCATAATAGCCCGCAAAACCATATTAAAAGTATTGCAATTAAAGAGCAATATAGCTTTTTAATAGGCAGTGCTATTGAAGATTTGGCGTTAGTAAAAACTGATATTCAAGCATATAGAGCTTATTTGAGCAGAAAATGGGGAAATATTGGAGAAAAAAATACTCCTTTAAATAAAGATAATTTCTTTTTAATGGCTGCTAATTTGTCTGTTCCTAAACAATTACTAGATTTTTTGGGTGGTTTTGATGAGAAACTCACAGATGCAGAAGATTATGATTTGGGTAAACGTGCTTTAGAACAAAATTTTGACATTTATTTTGATAACGAAATCATTGGTTTTCACGACGACTTTATCACTTGCATCTCTTATATCAAACGACAAAAACAATACAGACAATCACATATTAAACTCAAAAAACTTTATCCTGAACGCTACGCACAAAATCAATATGAACAAAAGCCTGCAAAAGGGCTTAAAAAACTTATTTACTGGCTTTTTTCTGCTAATTTTTGGGTAAATATGATTGATGAAACAAATATTTTTAAGTATAATTTTCTGAAAATTTTCCCACAGAAAATCCGTTATAAAATTTACGACATCATTATTACAGCGCAAGCAGTGCATTTTCCAAAATAAATTTGTAAAATACACAAAACATCTTTATCTCCTTTATTTTTGGAGATAAAGAAAATAACTAATAATATGCCCTTCTTCATTTGTTTGCTTGCTAGTGTCATTTTTTTGGCTTTACAATACTTTTTATCACATTGGTTGATAAAAATAGGCTGGTTTTATGGATATGCTTGGGCTATGGGTGGTTTTATATTTATTTTTTTTACTTTTATGGCTGTTATTTTTAAGTTATTTAAGTTATTCAAATTAGATACTAATAAAAATGATATTCTCGTTAAGCTATCTCTTATTTTGATGTTGTTGAGCAGTTTTTGGCTTAATTAGATAACGACATTGATAAATTGTATTCAGCCCCAGCGGGGCAGTATATTTATAGGAAAATAAGTGTATTTCGTATTTCGCTCCAGCGGAGCGAGATATTTATAACACTATGATTGTTTTTATAACCCTTTGATTTGTCAAGTATCACGAAAAAATATAACAAATTAGCAATGTCGTTATCTTAATGTTAAACTGGATAGATTTCACGAAAAATACGAATATGACACTTTTGGTATCAAAACAAAAGCTATTATTACTAGAAAATATGAACTTCAAAATAAAGGACATTCCTACGTTTTTATTTTGAAAACACAAGAAAAATCACAACAAAAAGAACTAACACATAATGTTTCAGAAGGTGAATATGCACGTAAAAAAGCAGGAGATACAATTTCTATTTTTTACTCACCAAGATACAGAGGTATGATAAAAATCCAATAATATGTCTTCAAATCAAAATATTGACAATCAAGTAATTAAAAATAAAAAAGATAATTTCTCTTACATTGAATTTATAAAAAGATTGGAAATAGCAGAGAAGGAAAAGGAACAAAAAATGGAAAATGGTTTATTCTTTGATAAAGAGGATATTCCTCAATATTTGAGTGCAGACGACCATTATAACGGCATTGAAAATCCTGAATGGACAAAAAAATACGCCAAAAAAGAGTTAAAACCTACCACCAACAAAAATTCTGAAAATAACAAAAAAGAACAACACGAAAAATTAGGGTTTAATTATGATGAAGATGGTATTCCAGAATACCTCAATGCAAATGACCGTTATTATGGTGATGCTAATCCAGAATGGCTCAAAAAGCACGAAAAAAGTTATAGGTTTTATAAAATCCCTGCAAAACGGCTATCTATTTCTGTTATTCTTTTGATATGATTTTCATTTTTTAAGATGCGTTTTTCTAGTTTTAGCTCTTTTTCTTTGATAAGTGCTATTTCTTTTTTAAGTTCCTCATTTTCTTTCAATGCGGCTTCTGTTTTTGCCTCTATTGGACGCATAGCAGCTCTCCTATCCCAAAAAATTGTAACTATTAGTCCAAATATCCCAGCTAAAAGACCAAGCATAATGTAAAGCAACATGTCCATACGCTTACCTACTTCATCAAAACGCTTATCAATGCCTTCAAATTTAGTTTCAAATTTAGCGTTAGTAATTGCTTGTTGCTTATTAGTTTCTGCTATTTGTTTATTGGTTTCTGCTATTTGCTTGTTATTTTCTGCCACTTGTTTGGCAAGTTCCAGCAGTAATTCTCTATCCGTTTGCGCAGAAATCTGGCAAACAGCATTCATTAACAAAAATATAATTAGGGCTAACTTTTTCATAAACAAATATAGCAAAATTTGAGATAATTAAAAAAATCTTCACAAATTTGTGTATTTTTCTTTGATTTTCCTTTAAAATCTCCAAAAAAAGATTATTTTTGCGCCTAAATTAAATAAGTAATTGTGAATTTTTAATTGTGAATTATGAATGAATACAAAATACTTGTAATTTGTTTATTACGTGCCATTTTGACTTTATCATAACATGCAAATTAGAGAAACCTGCTTATTAAAAAATACTTAAAGTTATTATAAAAATTATTAGGAATTATAGAATTGTATTCATTTCTAATTCCTAATTCCTAATTCACAATTTCTAATTCCTAATTTATTACTATGACAAATAAAGGCGCAATTTCCCAATTTATAGAACAACATTACCTGCATTTCAACGCTGCTGCGTTGGTAGATGCCGCAAAAGGCTATGAAACACATCTTTTGGAAGGTGGAAAAATGATGATTACGCTTGCTGGTGCTATGAGTACAGCAGAGCTAGGAAAATCATTGGCAGAAATGATTAGACAAGATAAAGTAGCTATTATTTCTTGCACAGGCGCAAACTTGGAAGAAGATATTATGAATTTGGTGGCTCACTCCCACTACAAACGTGTACCCAACTACCGTGATTTGACCCCACAAGATGAGCGAGATTTGTTAGATAATCACTACAATAGAGTTACTGATACCTGCATTCCTGAAGAAGAGGCATTTAGACGTTTGCAAAAGCATATTTACAAAATTTGGAAAGATGCACAAACTGCTGGGGAGCGTTATTTCCCTCACGAATATATGTACAAAATGCTTAATTCTGGCGTTTTGAAGGAATATTACGAAATTGACCCTAAAAATAGTTGGATGCTTGCGGCAGCAGAAAAAAACTTGCCTATTGTTGTGCCTGGTTGGGAAGATAGCACAATGGGAAATATTTTTGCGTCTTATTGCATCAAAGGTGATTTAGTGCCTTCTACAATGAAATCAGGTATAGAATATATGACTTTTTTAGCTGATTGGTATCCAAAAAATAGCACAGGAAAAGGCTTAGGTTTCTTCCAGATTGGAGGCGGTATTGCAGGTGATTTTCCTATTTGTGTTGTGCCAATGCTTTATCAAGATATGGAAATGCACGATATTCCTTTTTGGAGCTATTTTTGCCAAATTTCTGACTCTACAACCTCGTATGGCTCGTATTCTGGGGCAGTTCCTAACGAAAAAATCACTTGGGGCAAACTTGATATTCATACGCCAAAGTTTATTGTAGAATCTGATGCTACTATTGTTGTTCCGCTTATTTTTGCGTGGATTTTGGGCTGGTAATTTTTTAGTGAGTAGTGAAATAGTGAGTAGTGGAATGCAAATTAGTATTGCAATAAATATAAATGAAAATATCAGAAATAAAGATAATTGAATGGTTTTTGCGGTTGTCAATAAGTGCAGGTTTTTTGTCGGCTGTGGCAGACCGTTTTGGACTTTATCCAAAAGAAATGTCTGTTTGGGGGAATATGGAGAACTTTTTGGCTTATACCAAAACTATCAATCCTTATATGCCTGAAAGCATCATTCCATTTTTGGGCTATTCTGCAACTGTCTTAGAAGTTATTTTTGGTATTATGTTGCTAGTTCCATACAAAACCACGTGGATAGCAAAAGGAAGCGGATTATTGTTGCTATCTTTTGCGGTAGCTATGATAATTTCGCTTAATTTCAAAGCACCACTTGATTATTCTGTTTTTTGTGCGGCTGGTGCAGCTTTTGCCTTGAGTTTTATTACAAAAAAATGAAAAATAAACCAAAAAGAAATGTTCGTATTGATAAATCACTCAATAAATACGAAAATACAGTTTTCTTTCCAGAAAATTGGAAAAAACTAATCAAATGCTTAAAAATATTGGTTTGCCAAAGGGAATAATAGCACAAAAAATAGTTACAAAAAAATAAATTTATGGTCATTGCTAACCCTTTATATGATGTAATTTTTAAGCGTATAATAGAAAGCAACAAAGTAGCAAAGTTTTTCATTGGTACGCTAATAGCAGAACTTTTAAGCAAAATAAATAGAAAATAAAGAAATAAAAACAATTCACTTGGAATAGATAATGTAGAATGTATAAAATTACATCATATATCATATTTCATACATCATATATCAAAAAAATGTCTTCAGAAACATCTAAAAAAGTAAGTTTTAATACCGCCATTGCCGTTGTGGTTGCCAATATGATTGGTGCAGGCGTTTTTACAAGTTTGGGTTATCAAACTGTTGCTATCAATTCTATTTTCCCACTCTTAATGCTTTGGATTGTGGGTGGCGTGATTGCCCTTTGTGGTGCGCTTAATTATGGAGAATTAGCGGCACTTATGCCCCGTTCTGGTGGAGAATATAACTTTTTATCTCGCATTTATCACCCTCTTGTGGGCTTTGTTTCTGGCTGGATTTCTGCTACTGTTGGTTTTGCTGCACCTGTCGCACTTGCTGCGGTTGCGCTCGGACGTTATGCAAGTGCCATTATTCCCATAAATCCTTTGATTATTTCTATTTCTGTGGTGATTTTAGTAACAATTGTTCACGCAACAGACACACGCACAGGCGGGATTTTCCAGCGTTATTCAACAGCAATTAAGGTGATTTTGATATTGTTTTTGATATTTTCAGGGCTGATTTTTACGGCAGAGCCTGTGCCTATTTCTATTTTGCCAAAAGAAGGTGATATGAGTTTGATATTTTTTGGTGGTTTTGCTACCAATTTAGCGTATGTTTCTTTTGCTTATTCAGGTTGGAATGCCTCTGCTTATCTTGCCAATGAAATAGAAAATCCTAAGGTAAATGTGCCAAAATCATTATTTTTGGGTACTTTGTCGGTGATGCTTATTTATGTGTTGCTTACTTTTGTGTTTTTATATACCGTTCCTGTGAGTGAGCTTGCGGCAGGACAAGCGGCTGATTTTTCAAAACCTTTGGAAGTTGGGCATTTGTCGGCTGAAAAAATATTTGGTAAAAGTGGTGGTAATTTGATGGCAGGAATGATTGCATTACTTCTTATTTCGTCTATTAGTGCTATGGTTTTTGCTGGTCCTCGTGTTACGCAAATGATTGGTGAGGATTTTCCTTTGCTCAAAAAATTTGCTACAACCAACTCAAAAGGCGTTCCTGTAATGGCTATTGTGGTGCAGGCTATTATCTCTATTGCACTTATTTTGACGGCTTCTTTTGATACTGTTTTGAAAGCTATGGCATTTGTGTTGGATATTTTCACGTTTTTGGCTGTGTTGGGCGTGATTATTTTGCGCATCAAGCAACCAAACGCAGAAAGAAGTTACAAAGCGTGGGGCTACCCTATCACAACGCTTATTTTCCTTGTTTCTATTGCGTGGGTGATGTATTTTCTGTTTATGAAAGATATTTTGCCATCTATTGAGGTGCTTTTATTCATCAAAGATTCTAAAAATTATGTAGCTGATAGCATTCCTGCCATACTTTCATTTGGAGCTATTTTATCTGGGATTTTGGTGTATTTCGTGAATAAACAAATGGAGAAAAAGTAGGAAAATGAATTTTGAACTTTGGTTAGAATTTGAAGCTGTAGATAGCAGTAATTGGAATATTGAAAACGACTTTTGTAATATCCGTGTTGATTTGCCTAATGGCAAACATTATGGACTAAATATTTGGACATATAAATTTCTTGAAGCTGCTGTAAATTTAGATAGACGAAGTGGTAATAATTTGGGGGGATTATATCAAAAACCACCAGATTTATTTGTCAAAGAACTAAGTAGAAATTGTATTGAGATGACTATAATGGATTTACTAAGTCAAGGAAATTTAGAGGATATACTAAATACAAGTATTCTTTTCCAAGAGGAATAATAGCACAATAAAAGCTGAATTTTAAATTTATAATATGGTCATTGCCAACCCTTTATATGATGTAGTTTTTAAGCGTATGATGGAAAACGACAAAATTGCAAAGTTTTTCATTGGTACGCTTCTAAATCAAACAATAGAATCCGTACAAGTGCGTTTGCATTTGCAGGAGTTTAACCCTACAAGTAAACTTGTGGCATTCTTGTGTTGTCAGGTGGAAACACCTGACAACACAAGGAAGAAAATGGAAAGTAAGTAAAAATTTAAACTAATCTTAAAAACAATATTCAAATGAGAATTTCATCAAATACATTTAGAAGAGATTTCATAAAATTATGTGGGCTTTCTGCTTTGCCATTTTTTATGCCAGAAAATGTGTTTGCTATACAAAAACAAGAGACAAAAGAAGAAATAAAAAACAAAAAACCACTTCTTAATTTTATAAGTGATGGTTTACTTTTATCTCCTGCGGAATATTTGCAAAAACTTGATGAGATTAACAAAAAAAGTGAAATAGAACCAGATTTTTATGGCAACGGAGGAGCTACAAAGCGTTTAGAAGATGCGTTTGTCAAAATTACAGGAAAAGAAAAAGCTATTTTCTTGCCCACAGGCACAATGGCGAACCAATTAGCTATCAAATTGCTTAATAAAGATAATACTAAAGCACTTGTTCCTGAAAATAGTCATATTTATAGAGATGAAGCAGATGCCGCACAATCCGTTCATAATAAACGACTTATAGGACTAGGCAAAGGCAAGCCATTTTTTACTTTGAAAGATTTGCAGGAAACGCTTGCTTATTATGATAATGAAGAAGTTTTTAAGAGTGGGTTGGGAGTTGTTGCTATTGAAAATCCTATTAGGCGTGCAGATGCAAGCACAATACCTATTGAAAATATCAAAGAAATTTCTAAATTTTGCAAGGAAAAAGGCTATCAATTACATTTAGACGGTGCAAGATTACATATTGCGGCAGCTTATACTGGTGTTTCTATTGCTGAATATGCCACAAATTTTGATACGGTTTATATATCACTTTACAAACATTTGAACGCTACGAATGGTGCTATTTTGTGTGGAAAAGCGGATATAATTGATAAAGTTGCTCATCAAATTAAGATATATGGTGGAACAAGTTTTCAGAATTGGAGTGCAACTGCTGTGGCTTTACATTCTTTGAATGATGTGGAAGAAAAATGGAAAAATATTATTAAAGTAGCTGATTATCTTGTAGTTGAACTTAATAAAATCCCTGAAATAAAAATATCTAAAATTGAAAACGGCACAAATATTTATAATTTGGTGTTAGATAAAAATATAAGTCTGAAAAAACTAGCAGATTTTTTGCGTATTGATGATAATATTTTGGTGGGTCGTGCCAATGCAGAAAAAGTAATTAAACTAATGGTGAATGAGAGTTTGCTAAGTAGAAAACCTAGTGAAATTGTAGATGCGTGGAAAAAAGCAATTATAAATGTGAAAAAGTAAAATACTAATTTAATGGTCATTGCTAATATTCTGCATTATACAGATCTAAAAGAAAAGAAGAAAATTGAAATAGAACAAGAGGCTTGGCGTACTGTTGATGCGTATTTGGGTGGCGTAAAGGAAAAATATGAAAAAAGCAAGAAAGATTTAGCAGAAAGAGAGAAAGAAATCACAGAAAAGGAGAAAGAAATAAAAGAAAAAGATGCTTTAATAGCAGAACTTTTACGCAAAATAGAGGATAAAAAATAAAAAATATTACATAATAAAAACCAATATCAAACACAAACAATTATAAATTACCTAAATATTACTTATGTTTTTGAAAAAAACCTTAGTTGCTGCATTACTTACAACCTTTGTTGCAGGAACATTTACGCTTACTTCTTGCGAGAAAAAGCCTGTAAAAGATAATCTTAAAAAAGATTCTCTTGCTAAAATAGACGCAAAAGACAAAAAAGATTCTCTCTCTGATAAAACAGATGAAAAAAATGAAGATGAAACAACACAAGATACACCCAACGGCTCGTATGAAGGTACTTCTTCAAGAAAAACATTGAAAACACTTAAGGCTGACCCTAAGTTTGACGAAGTAGCTACTTATTTGGCTGGACTTCCAAGCAAAGAAAAAAATTCAGATTTGGAGGTTTCCGCAGCGTGGAAAAGCTATGCAAGTGCATCAAATAGCAAATGGAACAACCTAAAAAATGGCAAATTTGCTAAAATGCGTCCTTGGGCAAAAGAATATTTAGCAGAGCCTCGCAAATTGGAAGGTTTGGTATTTTATCCGTTTAGTGGAGCTGATTTTATTCACGCTGATGCCTTTTTTCCTGATGCTGATGAATATTTATTGATTGGTCTTGAGCCTATTGGTACATATCCAACAACTGAAAAAATCAATAAAAATGCTGCTGCTTACTTTAATGGACTTAATCAGGCAATGTATTTTTTGGTTGAATATAGTTTTTTCCGTACATTAAGTATGGCTGATGACTTGACAGGGCGCAGAGTTGCGGCTATTGATGGCACTCTCCCACTTTTGCTTACGTTTATGAAAAATCTAGGACACGATATTCTTTATTATGATAGAGTTGCTATTGACAACTCTGGAAAAATGGTTAGCGAGAGCAACTATAAAAAACCTGCTGGTAAAGATGAAACTATCTACGGTACTCGTCTTTATTTCAAAGACACAAAAGATAAAAATAACGCAAATGCTAAAACTAAAATTTTGCATTATTTTGGTACTGATATTTCTGATAGTGGTTTGAAGAAAAATCCTCACATGGCGACTTTCTTACAAAGCCTTAGACCAAATACAACGTACTTAAAATCAGCATCTTATTTGATGCACAATGATTATTTTTCTACTATTAGAAATGCCATTTTGGATAATACTAAGTTTTTGGTACAAGATGATTCTGGTATGCCAATTAGATTCTTGCCTGAAAATAAATGGGATAATACGTATTTTGGAGCTTATACTGGTCCTATTCCTTTGTTTTCTGGACGTTATCAAAAAGATTTGCGCACCGCCTATACAAAAGATGTCAAAAGTATCAAACCTCTCCCATTTGGTATTGGATATATGTTTAGAGAAGGTACTTCTAATATTATGATGGCTAAAAGAATTAAAGGAACTGAAAAAAATAAGGAAGCAAAAGTAAAAGCTGTTGTTGAAGTAGAAGAGAAAAAAGAAACCAAGAAAGATAAAAAACCTACTAAGTAATATAAATAATATATTAGTTGTCTAAACAAACTAATATCAAAATAGTTTATTTAGACAACTATCAGAATTAAAAAAATAGAGATGCTAATTTTGCATCTCTATTTTTTTAATTAGAAATTAACAACCTTTCACTAAAAACAAAAAATGAAACAAAAAATCACACTTAACATAATATTTTTTATAACAACATTTTTCTTTACTGTGCTTATGAGTAATTTAAAGGCACAAGATTTAAAGGAGATTTCAAAAGAAACTTTAATTAAAAATTTAGAAGTAAGAAATGCTTTTGAAGATAATAACCTATTAGAAAAACTAATGATGTTGCAGTCGGATAAATTTTTGCCCTACCTCCAACGCCATAAAGAATATAACATACAAATTATTTATACGCAAGTTATAAGGGATAAACGAGGGAAAAATCCCACTCTTAAAGAATATACATTTAATGTAAATCCAAAGGCATATTTTTATCCTGCAAGTACAGTCAAACTACCTGTTATTGCGCTTGCAATGGAAAAAATAAATGAATTGAGCGAAAAACTAGATAAAAGTCAGTTAGATAAATATGCTCGTATG
>JANYGM010000105.1 GCA_025362415.1 bacterium | reverse complement strand
TCGGAGTGCAAAGGTACGAATACTTTTTTAATCTCCAAATAAAATTTAAACTTTTTTTTAAAAATTTTTTAAAGCTGAACTAATTTCAAAACTTTAGTTTCCTTACTCCTTATTTCGGAGTGCAAAGGTACGAATACTTTTTTAATCTCCAAATAAAATTTAAACTTTTTTTAAAAAACTTTTAAAGTTGAACTAATTTCAAAACTTTAATTTCTTTACTCGTTATTTCGGAGTGCAAAGGTACGAATACTTTTTTAACCTCCAAATAAAATTTAAACTTTTTTTTAAAAAACTTTTAAAGTTGAACTAATTTCAAAACTTTAATTTCTTTACTACTTATTTCGGAGTGCAAAGGTACGAATACTTTTTTAACTTCCAAATAAAATTTAAACTTTTTTCAAAAAACTTTTAAAGTTGAACTATTTTCAAAGCTTTAATTCCCTTACTTGTTATTTCGGAGTGCAAAGGTACAAATACTTTTCTAATCTCCAAATAAGCTTTAAACTTTTTTAAAAAAAGTTTAAAGCTGAACTACTTTCAAAACTTAAATTTCTTTACTACTTATTTCGGAGTGCAAAGGTACAAATACTTTTTTAACTTCCAAATAATCTCCAAACTTATTTGCAAGTATTTTTACAGAAATAAAACAAATATACTGCAAACGGGAAAGATTTCAGAAAACAAATTTGTATTAGTTCCAGCGGAACGGCATATTTATAGAAGTATCATTGTATTTGTATTTCGCTCCAGCAGAGCGAAATATTTATAAAACTAGCCCTTGCTAGTACCGCTCCGCTGGAGCTGAATACATTTTTACCTATTTGCTATAAATATGCCAGTCCTCTGGACTTGAATACATTTTCCGAAATCCAAGCCGTTCACAGTATAATAATTATCATTTAAAGAAGATTTCGCTTAAAGCGAAGTCTTCTTTGATATTTACTTAACTACCGCAAGCCTCACAATCATCTTTATTATCAATGGAACAAGTCATATCAGCATTTTTTTGCGAACTATTTACCGTTTCAAACTGGTTAAACGCCTGTGGCATTTCTTTGTCAATAGTAACTTTTGATGCCGTTACTGCTGCAGTTGTACGCAAATAATACATACCCGTTTTCAGCCCTTTTTTCCAAGAATAAAAGTGCATAGAAGTTAATTTACCAAAATTTGGGTCTTGAATAAACACATTCAAACTTTGACTTTGACAAATGAAAGCACCTCTATCAGCAGCCATATCTATCAAACTTTTTTGTTTAATTTCCCACGCTGTGCGGTACAAATCTTTGATATTTTGAGGAATTTCAGGGATATTTTGCACAGAACCATCAGCTGCAACAATCTTGTTTTTGAGTGTTTCTGACCAAATACCAATTTCTATCAAATCTTTCAAAAGATGTTTATTGATAACCACAAACTCACCAGAAAGCACATTTCTCTTATAAATATTTGAAGTATAAGGCTCAAAACATTCATTATTTCCCAAAATTTGAGAAGTAGAAGCAGTTGGCATTGGTGCTAATAAAAGTGAGTTTCTTACACCATTTTCAAGGATTTGCGCCTTCAAGCCTTCCCAATCCCAACGGTTTGACTCTGGTTTTACGCCCCACATATCAAACTGAAAAATCCCTTGTGAAATAGGAGAACCCTTGTAACTTTCATACGTGCCATCACGCTTTGCAAGCTCCATAGATGCCGTTAGCGCACCAAAATAGATAGTTTCAAAAATATCTTTATTTAGTCCTTTTGCTTCATCAGACTCAAATGGCATTCTAAGCATCAAAAACGCATCTGCAAGCCCTTGTACGCCAATTCCTATTGGGCGGTGGCGCATATTAGAGTTTTTTGCCTCAATGACAGGATAATAATTGATGTCAATTATTTTGTTAAGATTTTTAGTAATTATTTTTGTTACCTCAAACAATTTTTGATAATCAAAAACACCGTTATTGATAAATCTAGGCAAAGAAATTGATGCCAAATTGCAAACTGCCACCTCATCTTTTGAGGTATATTCCATTATTTCTGTGCAAAGATTAGAGCTTTTTATTGTACCTAAATTCTTTTGATTAGATTTTTTATTAGCCGCATCTTTGTACAACATATAAGGATTGCCTGTTTCTGTTTGAGATTCTAAGATTTCAAACCATAAATCTTGCGCTTTTACTACTTTTCTTGCACGTCCTTCTGCCTCGTATTTGTGATACAAAGCCTCAAATTCATCTCCATAAACTTCGTGAAGATTTGGTGCTTCATTTGGACAGAAAAGTGACCATTCTCCATTTTCTTCCACCCTTTTCATAAATAAATCAGGAATCCAAAGTGCATAAAACAAATCTCTAGCACGTAACTCTTCCTTTCCGTTGTTCTTTTTCAGTTCCAAAAACTCAAAAATATCAGCGTGCCAAGGCTCAATATAAACCGCAAAAGCACCTTTTCTTTTTCCTCCACCTTGGTCAATGTAGCGTGCTGTATCATTAAATACACGAAGCATAGGGATAATTCCATTAGAATTTCCGTTTGTGCCTTTTATGTATGAGCCTGTTGCACGTATGTTGTGTATGCTAAGTCCCACACCACCAGCAGATTGCGAGATTTTAGCGCATTGTTTTAACGTATCATAAATGCCATCAATGCTGTCGCCTTGCATAGAAAGCAAAAAGCAAGAAGAAAGTTGTGGTTTTGGCGTTCCTGCATTGAAAAGTGTAGGCGTAGCGTGTGTAAACCACTTTTCAGAAAGCAAATTGTAGGTTTCTATGGCACTTTCAATGTCTTCTTTGTGAATACCAACCGCCACACGCATAAGCATTTGTTGTGGGCGTTCTGCAATTTTTCCATCAATTTTGAGCAAATAAGAGCGTTCTAGTGTCTTAAAACCAAAATAATCATAATGAAAATCTCTGTCATAAAGTATGGCAGAATCAAGATGAGAGGCATTTTTGCGGATAATATCGTACACATCTTTGGCAATAAGAGCAGCATTTTCACCTGTTTTTGGGTCTATGTACTCATAAAGCCTTTTTATTGTACTAGAAAATGACTTTCCTGTAGTTTTATGTAGGTTTGAGATAGAAATACGAGCGGCAAGGCTGGCATAATCAGGATGAACAGTAGTGAGAGAAGCGGCAGTTCCTGCGGCAAGTTCATCTAATTCTGTGGTAGTGATTTTGTCATAAATGCCCGCAATGACCTTTCTAGCAATTTCAATAGGCTCAATGAAGTTCATATTAAGCCCATAGCAAAGTTTTTCAATGCGGGCTGTGATTTTGTCAAATTTTACGGTCTCCAAACGACCATCTCTTTTTTGTACTAGCACTTTTTTAAGTGTTTATAGGTGAAATTTCGTGTTAAATTGTTAGTTCTTTCTGTGGAAACAGAAAACTTGATTTTTTTTATTTTTTGGTGAAGTCAGGTGTTTCCACTTGACTTCAAATACGTTGTTAAATGTTCGCTTGAAGGGAAAAATACAAGATTTTCTTTATTTCAAAGCCTTAAAAATTCCTGTGAAGTCAGGTGGAAACACCTGACTTCACAGGAATTTTGATTGTTCATATTTTTGCATTTTGTCTAAATTTTCGTAAAATCCACAATCTGGTTAAACGAGCCTCTGGTATTTTCATCATAAGTAACCAGTCCGTGAATTATCAAAATTGTTAGGAGTACAATAATAGAATTTACCACAGCAAACAACAATAAAATATAGCCAATTTTCTCTTTGAATATGAAATATGCAATTATTTGGGAAATTATTAAACAAATAGCCAAAGCCAAATCATTATTAGTAACTTTGATTGATAAATAGTTAAATGAGACCATAAAAATCAAGTACAATACATTGAATTTTAAGAAGTCAAATGATATTTTGAGAACATTGAGCGCACTAATTTTCATATTATTTTGTGTTTTTGTTTTTGTGTCGTCAGGTGTTTCCACCTGACGACAAATGCGTTGTTAGATATTGATTTTCAGAAGAAAAATACAACATTATATCTTCTTTCTAAGTGATTAAAAGCTACTTTTTGAAGTCAGGTGGAAACACCTGACTTCACAGGAAGGAAATAGTAACTACGAAAAGTATTACTATTCAGACGATATCATACAAATATCAGAAACATATTTTATTTTAAACCATTCTGGTATAAATACTGACTTAGAAATAACTCCATATTCAGCTCCATCAAAACCTGTGAACAGTAAAACTCCATTTTTATTTATTTCAATATATTGTATATAAATTGAAAAAGAAGTTTTCAGTTCTTGATTTACAAATTTATACCTATTTATTTTATCAAGTTGCAATAACTTGCAACGGTCATTATCTAAGTCTTGAAGCATTCCCTCAACAAGAGTATTTTCAAGACTAGGAGCTTGAATAAAACATTCAGTTGCTTCAGGAAGAACCTTTAGTATGTCTATCAAAAAAATATTTGCTGGTTGTTTCATTTATTCTAGAACTTTATGTCCATTTTTAGGTAATGCTTTTTTTATTAGACCCTAAGTCAACGTTTAAGTGTCTTTGTGGGGTTTTACCATTTCCCCCAAATTTTTCTGGCACTATGTGAGTTTTTATCCTAATATCTAGTTTTTCAGAACCTTGTTGAAAAGTATAATTTATTTCCTGATTATTATTCTCACTTCCTCTACCATTTAGCTTATTTTTCTTGATTGTAATCTCTAATTTGCTAAAAATCAATTAATTACAAGTTTTTACTTATTGCAAAATTACTCAATAATAAGCATATTTACTAATTTTTTGTTCCATTTTCTAGGAAAAAAACAGAAAAGGAAAGGAAAGTTTTGAGTATCAAACCTTTAATTTTTTGGAAGGTTTTTTTGAGATTTCAGTATCTTTTTTCCCAAAAAAAACGTAAAATAAAGTAGATTAGATAAAAGTTTTCTATATTTGTTTTTTAAACTAATCAATACTTTGTATTATTGTGAGAAATATTTTATTTTTATGCTGTTTTTTTGTTGCTCTAGTAACTAACTTTGGAAGTAATAATGTTGTTTTTGCACAAAAAAACAAAGATGATTACGAGAAATTGGTAGAACGTAGTAACTTGTCTATCAAGATTTTGGAAGAGAAAGTGCAACAATTAGAGTATTTACAAAAACTGCAATTAGACAATGTACGTGAGCAAAACAGTAATTATCTATCAAAAGATACCACTTATTTTGGAAATATGACCCGTATGGTGCAAATTAGCATCAAACAAATAGATGAAAATTATCAGAAACAACTCAAAGAAGTTAAAGCACAAAAAATAGATACTCAGCAAGAACTAGAAGCAGTTCTTAATGTTCAGAAAGATAAATTTGACAACGAAATCACCAAACAAAATTTGCTTTTTATGTACGAAGCTATTGGCGTAATTGCCCTAAATATCATACTTTTTATTATCTTGGGCGCAGTTTTGCGTGGAAGACAAGAGCGTTTTTTTGAAGAAATAAGCAGAAAAAATACGCAAGAACTCAAAACGGCACTACTTGCAGAAGTCAAAGAACTTAGCTACAAAGAGCTTGACAAAGCTATTGCTGACATTAAAAATGATAGCCAGAAAGTTATCCAAAAAGTAGCAGTAACAGACATTGAACTGGAAAATAAAAAACTCCAAGACGACCTTCAACAAACGCAAAACCAAATTTTGTTGCTTACACAAAAATTAGAAGCAGAGAAAATCAATAAGCATAATAATGTACAAAATAATCTCCAAAATACCAATGAAAGTATTTCTGAAAGTGATTTGTTGATAGCTCAAAAAAATCAAATAGAAAAAATAAATCAGGAATTAAACGCAGCAACAGCACTTCTCCAAAAAATAAATCAAGAAAATAAAGAGGAAAATACTCAAAATGAAGAAGTAGAAATTGTTACAAACATTACAAAAAATAATCAAGAAAATGCTCCAATAAGGAGAGAAGAAGCAGAAACAATAATGGTTTTAGAACCTTTGAAGGTGGAAACCAGTGAAAAAGTAGTGGAAATTCCTGTTATTGAAAACACAAGAGAAAATACACCAGAAATAGAACCAATCATAAACGAAATAGCTGAAAAAAATATACCCAAAATTGAGGAGAAAACAGAAGAAATAATAGAAAACACAACTATTTTAGAGAATATTGAAAAACCAAATGAAATTATTTCAACTGAAAAAATTGAAGAGAAATCAGAAGAAAAATTAGAAGAAATAGTAACAGAAGTAATTATTGAAAAACCTGTTGAAGAAGTTAAAACAGAAGAAATAATTATTGAAAACGTAACCAATACAACAGAAAATTTAGTAGAAAACCTTTCAGAAATACCAACAGAAAACTATCTCCAACAAGCCCAAAAAGCCTACGAAGAACGTGATATTGAAAATGCCATAACTTTTTATGGGCTTGCTTTGGCTCAAACACCTGACGCAATCACCTATACAAAACGTGGAAATTGCTACCATTTGCTCAAAAAACTTGACCAAGCCACAGCAGACTATCAAAAAGCCATTCGTTTAGATGCTAATTTTATTGCTGCCTACAACAACGCCATTGAAATCTATATTTTGACAGATAATTTTTTTCAAGCCCTAACAACATTAGAACAACTTGCAAGAGTAGAAAAAATGCCTCAATACAAAGCATTAGAACTTTATCTGAAACTTATTGTACAAAAAGCTCTTAACCAAAGCTCCGAAAGAACAGAAAAAGATTTGGACGAAGTGATGAGATTTGAGTTTAGTTTTAATTTTTCTTTCAAAGAAATTTCTGATTGGCTTGCTTATGCAGACATTGACCCAGTTCACAAAAGAGTTATCCAAAATAAAACTGAATTACTGAAATTAAAGAAACTTTAATTGAATTGTGAATTTTAAATTGTGAATTGTGAATGAATACAATTTATTGTGCAAAATATTGACAAACAACTTAAAAACTCGCCCAAAAAGCGAGTTTTTAAATGATAAATAAAAGTAACTGTTTAGGTTAAATATTTAGAAA